>NZ_MIIZ01000822.1:0-2926 GCF_001743005.1 Shigella sp. FC1967
TAATCACTTGATTAATTTTTCTCACAGAGCGACTTAATTGCATTCTGTATGACTTCTACGGATTTTTTTCTTTTCAGGTGAATTAGGATCTGGCAGTAAAATCACATCAATCAACTGTGCTTTTACTTTTCCACTTTTCCATTTGTTTTATTGTCGATTTCATTAAGTGGGTACTGCATCAGTGTTGCTGGATTAATCACAAACCAAGCACCATCAGCACGACAATTGAGCATCACTTCTTCCCGCGTAAATGGCCAATCATCACCAAATTGAAGTTTACTCACTGTTGAAATAGGTGCCGCAGAGAATGCTTGAAAAGAGAAAAGCATTAACATTCCCACTAATAAAAAAACGTTTCATGTGGATATCTCACTTAAGAAATTAGGTTTTTTCGATTATATAACAAGCTATACAGGTGAGTTAATCGCAAAGATGGCTACGGTAAAAATAACCATTGTTCCAAGTAATAATTCAAACCAGCTATTTACTAGCAACCATTGAAAATTATTTTTTTTTACGTATATTAGGAACTAACACATAGCGATTAATTACGGCTAGACCAAGCATTAACACCACTAAACTAATTTTAAGCCATAGCATACTTTGATATTCGGATGATAATTGTACTGATGGCCATCCTGGAATTAACATAATGGCACTGATAATACCAGTAATAGTAACCAATAGAACAGCAATATGACCTAAAAGCGAAAATCGCTTCATTGTCCCAATGATAGGTTTGAGCATCCCATCTGCAAGTTCATCTTTATTCCGTAAAAATTGCAAACAAGCAACAAATGGCCACAGTCCCCCAAACCAATATGCAGCACTAATAAGATGAATACTTTGGTTAACTTTATAAAATATCGCTTCTGCTCCTGTAAACATAGCACCATGACCAATTGATGCATGTAAGATCAACATAATTGAAGCAACAATTAATAAAGAGAAGTTACGAAGATGACGTTGATGTATAAATAAAAAAAGTAAATGCAACGGTTGCTAATACTAATTGCCATTGCCAAACTTGACCAAATGAAGTACCTAATACTGCCTTCCATATTTCAAACGACCAAGCATCCTCCCATCCGTCCCCCATAATACCGGATTGTACTGCCATCCATAAATAAGTCGTAACAAATACAGTAACAGTACTAATCGCTAATGCAGGACGCAAACGAACTTGAATAAGAGGAATAAACTTATCTTTTGCAAGAATGGCAGCCGAGAAGCTCAGTCCGAACATAAACATGACTGCCACAAAATGGAAAAAACGGCATAAAATATAAACGTCTTCAGGTGTCATTATTTTACACTAAATTGATAAGAACCTTTTGTCTTGTGCCCATCAACGGAAACAACGTTCCAATTAACCAAATAATTACCTTCAGCTAAATCACTTTCTAAAGGCAGTAATAATTTAGTGTTGTTAACAGGGTCTAAGCTCAACTTTCCTACCGTGATTTCTTTGCCATCGCTATCAGTAACTTTGATTTTGCTAAAGGCTAATTCAATACCTTCAGAGAAGTCTAACGTAATAACTTTCGGCGCTTGGGCTTGTTCAATCGCTGCGCCTTCAGCAGGTAACTGTGATTTTAAGTGTGCGTGTGCTAATGCTTGTTGGTATGACATACCAAGGAATAAAACAGCAATAGCTGATAATTTACCCCAAGATGTCTTAAGTGTATTTAATGACATAATAACCTCTTAAATTACAGGTGATTTTTTTATTTTATGAAAATATTTTATAGCAAATTTACGTCAAGATCTTCGCTTCTTGATATTAGAAATAAAAAGGTTGTGAACTAGCACTCAAAATATATGTTATTTAGACCAGTTTCTGTTTCAGATATCACCCATTTTTTACACTTCAAAAAAAATATAATACCCATATTGACAGTCTAAACAGTTCAATACATAACCAAATGCAATTAAAAAACAAAATAACCTTCCTGTATAAATAGCATTCAATAAGTATTTTGAGGATAAAAAACAGACAATATAAATAAGAAAAGAGATAAGAGATAAGAGATAAGAGATAAGAGATAAGAGATAAGGATAGTAAGAATAAAAAGGGAGGTAGTAGAGAAGAATAAAACGCCCTGCTATTCATTCATAACAGAGCGCAATTAATTAGGTCATCTAAATTTTAGCCAATAATTAGACATGTGCAGATGTTGATAATGTATTCAGATCTTTATCTAACAAGAATAAAGCTTTACCACTGTCACCAACCATTGCTAATTTATCTAGGATTGATTTAAATAATTTTTCTTCTTCATGCTGTTCTGCAACATACCATTGTAAGAAGTTAAATGTTGAATAATCCTGAGTTGTCATTGCAACATGTGCTAATTTATTAATCTCAGATGTGATATGTTTTTCATGTTCGTAAGTTTTATCGAATAATTCAGATAATGATGAAAATTCAGCAGGTGGAGCTTCAATCGCCCCAAGTAAAGGCATTGCACCTGTATCACTTAAGTAATCAAATAAACGGTGCATATGTTCCATTTCTTCACGAGAGTGGGCTTTTAAAAAATTTAGCAGCTCCATCAAATCCTTTATCGTTGCACCAAGCACTCATTTGCAAATACAAATTTGCCGAATAAAACTCTAAATTTAGCTGTTCATTCAATTTATTGATCATATCTTGATGTAACATATTTTACGTCCTTTACGATAAAAATTAACATTATGGATATTATGCACAGTTAAAAATAAAAAATATAGCTATTTAAGTGTGATTTTATTTGTTTTTTCAATTAATTAACTGTAATAAAAATAAAAACCAATCTCATTTGTAATATACTTTTAACCCTATTAAAAAACTAAATAGTACTTATTATCATTAAGGATGGATATATATTTAATTATTACCAAAAAAAACAATGTAACGCATTGAAATATATAGATATAAACATCA
>NZ_MIIZ01000823.1:0-2905 GCF_001743005.1 Shigella sp. FC1967
CGCTACAAACTCGTTGAGTTCATCATTTGATATTCCAGTATGATGACAAAACTCAGTGACAGTAAATACGGTTGTTGTTAATTGACCCATTATTTATTCATACCAAGCGCTACAAACTCGTTGAGTTCATCATTTGATATTCCAGTATGATGACAAAACTCAGTGACAGTAAATACGGTTGTTGTTAATTGACCCATTATTTATTCTCCCAGTCTTTACGTGGATTATAATCGGTCTGGCTATCTGCAATTTGTTGCCATAATTCTCGTATATTTTCATCAGGTTTAGGTGGCATCACAATTTTTAAAATTGCATATAAATCACCGCTAACCCCTTTACTAACTAACCCTTTTCCTTTAATACGTAACTTTTGTCCTGCTTGACTTCCAGCAGGGATCGTTAACAATATTTTTTCTTTTATTGTAGGTATAGGAATTTTTGCACCTAATGCAGCTTCCCAAGGAGCTACTGGGACGACTATTTCTAAATCGTGACCTTTAATATCAAATAGGGGATGAGGTGCAATACGAATTGTTAACCATAAATCACCATTCTCTCCACCATTTTCACCTGTTGTTCCCTGACCTTTTAAACGGATACGTTGCCCATCAATAACACCGGCTGGAATTTTCACATTCAAAGTTTTAGGGATCTCTTTTTCCAAAACTCCGAAAACATTATAAACAGGTAAGTGATAACTAATCGTACGCTTATGCTCTTCCAGTGATTCTTCCAGAAAAACAGCTAATTCTATTTCTAAATCATGCCCACGCTGTTTAGGTGCCTGCCGAGATCGACGCCCTTCAAATGGCGAATGTTGACCAAAAAATGAAGCGTAAAAATCATCAAAATCTTCTTGGCTAAAACTTCCTTGCTCCTTATTTGAATGTTGTTGTGTAAATTGCCTAAATTTAGGATCGTTACGATGAGCCCAAAGTTCATCATATTCGGCTCTACGTTGTTCATCACCTAATATTTCCCATGCTTGAGCAATTTCTTTAAAGCGCTCTTCAGCATTTGGCTCTTTACTGACATCTGGATGATATTTTTTGCTAAACGACGATAAGCAGTTTTAATCGTTTTAGTATCATCAGTGGGTTTGACACCCATTATGGCGTAGTAATCCTTTAATTCCATAGTGACATCTCAATTATGTTAAATAATGAATTAAATATTAATACCCTAGACTTGATTAATTATAGAACAAAGAAATTATGTTGATGAGTAAAAGTTCTATAATAACACCAACCAAATGCCTAAAAAATAACCTTCAATTAAAAAAGTTGAATCAAAAAGCAAGATATTAATCAACCGAAAGCTCCATTATCCCCTTTTTTTAAAAAGGTGCATTTTAAACACCCTATTAAAAGAGGTAGATTTTATTCAACAATACAATCAATTATTGCATTGTTAATGATGGTTTTTCTTTTTAACTAAATAGAATGCGGAATGTTGTTTTTCAAAAGATTATCTATCATCCAATATCCCGCTTTTCCTGGTGGATTATTTCTAGACCACACTAAATCAATATCAATTTTTTTTCGGAAACTGATCGTAATTAAGGCTAACTAATAACTCATGCCCAAATTGCTCGACGAGCCAAGTGGGTAATATTGCCCATCCCATTTCTTGCTCCGCCATTTCAAGCAGTAACAAATAGTTAGGTGCCAACCAATTTTTTTCACTATTAATAATAAATTGAGCACGGCTACTTAGCCTTAGTTGACGATGCATCGTTAAATGCTGATAGTTAATTTTAATTTCTTTCGCAAGAGGATGATTTTTATGTGCATATAATCCTAATTCACCACTAACAGGTAAACGGGCAAAAGCGATATCAACGGGGTACTCTATTCGTGATTCCATCATACCAATATGCGCCTGATTATTTTGTAGCATATTGATGACATCATCGTTTTCAGCAACAAGAAATTCAAATTCAATATGAGGAAATTCTTTATCTAGAAGTTTTAAAAGTTGCTCAGAATGAGGGGGGTTGATACATATCCGAAAAAAACACAGCTTAGACGGGGCTCCATTTCTGGAGATAGTTCTATTCTTAGTGCTTGTAAACGTTCATCCGCCGCTAATATGTCTTCAACTAAACTTAATACCTTTTGCCCTGCAAAAGTCAGCGTTGATTCTCTTCCTTTACGTTCAAATAGTTCAAAACCCATATCATCTTCAAATCCACTGATCGTACTACTGACAGTAGATTGGCTTTTATTTAATTTTCGCGCAGCGGCAGAAAATGATTTTAACGAAGCTGCTTCAATAAATGTACGCAAAGTTTCTATGGAATAGTTCATTATAGTATCGGCTTTTTCGATGGCTCCTATTTTGTATATATACAAAATATTATCAATAATTGCACTCGTTTTTGCTAAATAATTAATTTGAGGTGGGGTATGAGCCAATATCAAAAAACATTTACTGAGCGCGTTTTTCACGCTGTTTCATTTGAAATAATAGCCATCACAATAACAGCGCCACTTAGTGCATGGATTTTGGGTCGCTCAATTTTTTCAAATGGGAACCGTAGCTATTGTTTTATCAACATTAGCTATGTTATTGAATTTATTTTACAACATGATTTTTGACCGCTATTGGCCCTTAATCAAAGGTCCAAGACCAACAAAAGTACGAATCATGCATACTATTGGATTTGAATTAAGTTTTGTAATCATTGGTTTACCGATATTGGCATTTTTTATTAAATATGTCACTGTGGAATGCATTCTTATTAGAAGTCGGCTTTTTTTGCCTTTTTTTCTTTTCTATACCTATGCATTTAATCTTAGTTACGATAAATTACGTGAAAATTGGTTTAATTATAAAGGTAAACGAGTTATCTCGCGTTAACCACTATGCGAAAACACCTTTTGAACCATCATTAGGTGTTTTC
>NZ_MIIZ01000824.1:0-2884 GCF_001743005.1 Shigella sp. FC1967
AAAACGACGCTCAGGATGTTTAGCTAATAATGATTGAAGTAATGGGCGAGATAAAGTGTCGTTGACTTGTGGTTGAGCCGCTCTTTCAGCACATAAAAATTCACGCGCATCTAACCACACGCTAGGTAAGCCTTGCTCTGTCAGCAAATTCGCCATTAATCTTGCAGACCAAATTTCACCGTGGCCGACAACTTCTGCATAAGTTGCGTCTGTAATCGGTTTATCCAACAAATAACTTAAACGTTCAAGATCCGCAATAAAGGCTTGAGAAAGTAATTCTGCATTCTCTTTTGAAAGTAACCCTTCAATTAAGGATAACTGGTAACGGCGCAAAGTTTGCTGAACTTGATGGGCAGAAATACGATCACTTTGGCTCAGTTTCAGCCAGCTAATCAACTGATTCGTCGTCGAACCCGCCGCAGAAACCACCATTAAGTCATTAGGTTGGCTATAGTTCGTCATGATATTCACGACACGTTGATAACATTTTATGTCCGCAAGACTGCTACCACCGAATTTATGTAACTGACGGCAAATCGGCTCCGCCTGTTGTTTAATCGCCACTACGCTCATGATCCATGGTTACCTTTTAGTTGCTGCATCAAACGCACTTTGCAAATCGTTGATTAAATCCTGACTATCTTCAATACCCACTGAGATGCGAAGTAATGAGGGGCTGATCCCTGCTATTCTTTTCGCTTCTTCTGACATACCTGCATGTGTCATGGTGGCAGGGTGACAAATTAATGTCTCTACCCCACCTAAAGATTCTGCCAGTGTAAAGAGTGTTAATTGAGATAAAAAGAGTTTAATCACATCCAGCCCTCCTTTTAACTCAAAACTTAACATCGCACCAAAACCTTGTTGCTGTTTTTTTGCTATTTGATGGCCAGCATGATTTTCCAGTGCGGGGTAATACATTTTTTCGACTAATGGCTGAGCTTGTAAAAACGCCACTAGTGCCTGTGCATTTTCTTGCTGAAGTCGAATTCGAGGCACTAATGTTCTTATACCTCGTAATAATAAATAGCTATCAAATGCACCCGATGTGACACCAATATTATTCGCCCACCAGCTTAGCTCCTCAAGCTGTTTCTGACACTGACAGATAACAACACCTGCAACAATATCTGAGTGTCCATTGAGATATTTTGTACATGAGTGAACAACAATATCAGCGCCTAATGCTAACGGTTTTTGCAAAACAGGGCTCATAAACGTGTTATCAGCAACCACTAAAGCACCTTGTTGATGAGCAAGTTTACTGATCTTTTGAATATCCGTTATTCTTAAAAGAGGATTACTTGGTGTTTCGATAAAAACAAGTTTAGGCTGATGTGCTAAAGCCCGTTTAAGTGCAATATCATCATTTTGATCAACAAAAATCACACGGTAAGCACCACGCGCTTGTTGGCTATTAAAAAGGCGATAACTTCCCCCATAGCAATCATGAGGTGCCACAATCACATCACCAGGTTTTAGAAAAACGGTACAAATTAAATGAATTGCTGACATTCCACTGCTAGTGACAACCGCGCCCACTCCACCTTCTAGCTCAGCTAATGTTTTTTGTACCATATCGCGTGTTGGATTACCTCGACGAGAATAATCATGATCACGAGGCTGATTAAATTCTAAAAAATTATAGGTACTAGAAAGATAGATAGGCGGTACAACACAACCAAATTGTGTGTCTTCATTCAGCCCATTATGGATAGCCATTGTTGCTGTTTTCTTCGTCATACAGGCACCTTGTCACAGCGATAAGTGGAAAAGTCGATAACAGCATATCTAATTAGACACCAAGACGTCAACACATCTAGACATCTATACTCCTTTACGGATAGATTAAGTAATGGAATAATACATAAATTGAAAATATCGCCAGTAACCGTTACTTTTCCTCTCACCTTCAGCCAGAAGAGTCGGTGGTTTTAGAAAAGTCATGATAAACTGGTATTGCCCATCAGAATGTGGGTTAACCCCCTCTTCTGACTTCAACTAAATGATATTAATTAAGGTAATCCATGGCTGAATGGAACGGTGAATATATCAGTCCTTACGCTGAGCATGGCAAAAAGAGTGAGCAAGTTAAAAAAATTACAGTTTCAATTCCATTGAAAGTGCTAAAAATTTTGACTGATGAACGCACTCGCCGTCAGGTTAATAACCTAAAACATGCAACCAATAGTGAATTATTGTGTGAAGCATTTTTGCACGCATTTACCGGACAGCCTCTCCCCAATGATGAAGACTTACGTAAAGAACGTAACGATGAAATCCCTGAAGAGGCAAAAGAAATAATGCGCCAGCGCGGGGTTGATCCCGATACTTGGGAATATTGATCAGAAATTATTTTTGATAGCAAAAATATAACCAGAAGCCCAAAACCAACACTTTGGGCTTCAATTTGTGCATTACGCTAGACGAGAGATACGCGAACTCGCTTCATCCAGATGATTGCGTAACGCGTTAAGGCAGGGAGAAAAATTGTTAGAAAGAGCATGACAATAAGTAAGCAAAGTATAAAACTGCTCTGCGAGTGCTAAACTCTCCCGCCAAATTTCACTGCTGATCCCATCAAGTAATGTCGCCGGTCGCAGTGTGTTGACTATTTCTCCTCCTACTTTAGGCGCAAATCCCATTGGTAGAATATCGTAAGCAGGCGCAAGCGCATATGGTCGGCCATGGCGACTAATAAACGATAAATTGCCATGGTGCATATCAGTATTTCCAATCAACATACCAAATGCCCAACGTCGCATTGTACTTACCGAGGCATCAGTCTGAACCTGTTTTTGCTCAATTAACGCATCAACTAACACAGGCCATGGCTCTCTTGCTCGCCCGACAAACTGCGCCTCTAATGCTTGTAAAGAAAAAA
>NZ_MIIZ01000825.1:0-2882 GCF_001743005.1 Shigella sp. FC1967
GATCCCAAAACGGCGTCTTGGTCTGTATTACGTGGTGAGTTTGACCAATGGCTAATGGAACAAGCCGAAAATGCGGGTGCGCAATGTATTACAGGGATCCGTGTTGACAAACTCGTTGAACGTGATGGAAAAATTGTCGGTGTTGAGGCCGATGGTGATGTGTTAGAAGCGAAAGCGGTGATCCTCGCCGATGGTGTGAACTCTATCTTGGCTGAACAGCTAGGTATGACGAAACGTGTTGCGGCTGAAAATGTGGCTGTGGGCGTAAAAGAGATCATCGAACTGCCTGAAAGTGTCATTAAAGATCGTTTCAACCTAAAAGATAACGAAGGTGCGGCTTGGTTATTTGCAGGTTCGCCTACTGATGGGCTTATGGGCGGTGGTTTTTTATATACCAATAAAACCACGCTTTCTTTAGGTCTTGTTTGCGGGCTTCACCATATTAAAGACGCTAAAAAATCCGTCCCCCAAATGCTGGAAGATTTTAAACAGCATCCCGTTGTTGCTCCGCTAATTGAAGGCGGAAAAATGGTGGAATACGGCGCACACGTTGTTCCTGAAGCTGGATTAAGAATGCAAAACGAATTAGTACGCGATGGTGTATTGATTGCGGGTGATGCCGCAGGGATGTGTATGAACCTTGGCTTTACTATTCGTGGCATGGATTTAGCGATGGCATCAGGTGAAGCTGCTGCAAAAACCGTGCTATCGGCAATGGAGAAAAATGATTTTAGCAAACAAACGCTCAATGAATATCTCAAACATTTAGAAGCCGGTCCGTTACGCGATATGAAAGCCTATCAACGTATGCCTGATTTACTTGATAACCCTCGTATGTTCACCGCTTACCCTGAAATGGTGGTTGGTATTGCAAAAGATCTCTTTACCGTAACCGGTGAAGCGCCAGTACCAATGCGTAAAACCATGATGCGTCATACCAAAAAAGTAGGTTGGATGAATCTGATTAAAGATGGGATCAAAGGAGTAAAAGCAATATGAGTTCTCCCGTAAATGTCGATGTCAAATTAGGCATCAATAAATTTAATGTCGATGAGGAAAATCCACATATCGTCGTTAAAGAGCAACCTGATATGCAGGTATTGGAAACCTTAGTCAAAGCTTGTCCTGCCGGTCTTTATAAAAAACAAGAAGATGGCACCATCAGTTTTGATTATGCAGGGTGCTTAGAGTGTGGAACTTGTCGAATTCTTGGTTTAGATAGTGCGCTTGAAAAATGGGAATACCCACGCGGAACGTTTGGCGTGGAATATCGTTACGGATGATGTATCGCTACTTTTCTCCCAGTGCTGCTCCGGCCTGGGAGCTTTTCTTTTTTGTTTTATTTAGAAAAAATACCAGGACACAGTCATGCAACCCAGAAACTTTGATGATATTCGTTTTACCTCTGTACATCGTCGGGTGATGTTATGGGGGAGTGGCGGCCCTTTTCTTGATGGCTATGTATTAGTGATTATCGGTGTGGCGTTAGAGCAACTCACACCATTATTACAACTCGATACACGATGGATTGGTCTACTTGGTGCTGCAACATTAGCAGGGCTTTTTATTGGTACATCCCTCTTTGGTTATATTTGTGACAAAGTGGGTCGCCGAAAAATGTTTCTTATCGATATTGTCGCCATCGCTCTTATCTCTATTGCAACGATGTTTGTTTCAACGCCAGTAGGGTTGTTAGTGATGCGATTTCTTATTGGTATTGTGATTGGGGCTGACTATCCTATCGCGACTTCGATGATCACTGAGTTTTCCAATAAAAAACAACGTGCTTTTGCCGTCGGTTTTATTGCTGCAATGTGGTATATCGGGGCGACTTGTGCCAACTTAGTCGGTTATCTTTTATATGATGTTGTAGATGGCTGGCGTTGGATGTTGGGCAGTGCTTTTATTCCTTGTGTAATTATTTTAATTGGTCGTTTTGATTTACCTGAATCTCCGCTTTGGTTAATACGCAAAGGGCGTATTAAAGAGTGTAATGAGATGATGATAAAACTCTTTGGTGAACCCGTGGTATTTGAAGCAGAAGATGCCAAGACAACGCGTTTTATCGAGTTATTTAATAAACGCCACTTCTCTTTTGTTCTATTTGTTGCGGTGATTTGGACTTGCCAAGTTATCCCCATGTTTGCCATTTATACCTTTGGCCCACAAATCGTTGGTTTATTAGGATGGGATGCAGGAAGAAGTGCGGCACTGGGTAATGTGGTGATCAGCCTGTTTTTTATGTTTGGGTGTATTCCCGCAATGTTTTGGTTAAACCAAACAGGACGACGTCCCTTATTGATTGGTAGTTTTGGAATGATGACATTGGCATTATTGGTACTCGGTATTTTTCCTGCTCTACCTATCTTATTTGTTATTTTAGCCTTTGCGACTTATGCGTTCTTTTCTGGCGGTCCCGGAATTTTACAATGGCTCTATCCTAACGAATTGTTTCCGACAGATATTCGAGCTTCGGCAGTGGGCATTATTATGTCAATCAGCCGTATTGGTACCGTTATCTCAACCTGTGCGCTTCCTGCCTTTATTGCCACTTATGGCATTAGTACTACGATGCTGGTGGGGGCGGCGATCTCCTTATTCGGTATGATCGTTTCAATCTTGTTTGCACCAGAAACGAAAGGATTAACACTCAACCAAACTTCAACGATGCCAATGCGTCGGAGTAAATAATCCCTTTTATTGATCATGAATAAAATAAGTTAAAGTGAGTTATATACTTTTATTTACAAGTTATAAAAATTTAATCATTATTGTATTTTATTTTATATTATTTTTTATTTAAATTATTACGTTAATATATATTGATAAGGATTTTTTTATATTTTTTAAATAATCTGTATATATTTATCTTAAAAAAAAGA
>NZ_MIIZ01000826.1:0-2873 GCF_001743005.1 Shigella sp. FC1967
GAAGATTGGTCCACCAGCAGACCATCATTGATGGCTTGTTGACGGATTTGGGCGAGGTCCAATTTAGCTACTTGGTTCATAAGGTGTACTCCAAAGTTAATGGGTACACCTACCCCGTGCGGGGAAGTGTACCCGCATGGGTTATTGAAAGGTCACGGCCAAAGCCGAGCTTTAAGGTTCCGAGTTTTACGCTGGCTGAATGCGCCAAAGAACGGTCGGAGGAAACGAGTCAGCGACACGCTTCACATTCGCGTAAAGAGTGTCCGTAAAGACACGCTCTAAGCGACGACCACCTTGACGATAAACCAACTTAAAGTCTTGGAATTTGTTCATGGATACCTCCAGAAATAACGGGAGGTATCTCCAGCAGGAGATAGACTCCCGCAGGGATTAATAAATTAACGTTAATTTGCTGTTTGTTTTTGGCGACCAGCTATCGCACGTTTTCGCCCTCAGGGAGGACAAAATCTGCTTACTGATGGCTTTACCATGAGTAAGAAGACTTGGGAAGTAAAGCAGGGGTTTCCCCCTGCCTTGTTATGCCGCTTTGAGGTGGCGAGAGAAAAAATCCCTGGTTTGCTGGATAGCTCCCCGGAGAAGTTCTCGTCTGTAGCCAGCGTAGCTCTTGTCATCACTGGCAACGGTCAAGCCGTGCAAACTCTCTTCACCCAGGACAATCTCGTTTTCACGAGAGAGTACCTCAACACGTAGGCCAAGAACTCGCTCTTTCCCTTCCAGGATAGAACAAATTGTTTGGTCTCTTACTTCGTCATCCCAGTGGCCCATATCGAAATCCCGCTCAGGGAGTTCAGTAACACGCACCAGGTAGTTTTCGGTGGCCCGTTCCCAAACCACTTCATCTTCGCATGGAGATGCCTCTATCAGCGAGTATCCGTCGGATTCGAGCTTCTTGGAAATGCTTTTCACATCATCCGACAGCTCCAACACAAAACGATCCCAGATGTCTTGCCAACGCTCGATCATATCCTGGTTAATCGCTTCAATGCCGGTTCCTAGCATGGTGTCATCATCAGGGAAGATCCCTGTAAAGTCCACGTTGTCGTCGATGCTCATGCAGTTCCAGTGGCTGTAGTGATGCCCATAACTGTTCCGGGTAATGGACAAGTCACAGGAACCATACTCACGGAGGACAAAAAGCATATTCTCAATGTCTTTCTGTGCCATCAGGTTCTTCACGCGACTGACAGCATCTACTTGGCCGAGCTCAGTGCTGAATAGGCGCTTCATGAGTGCTTTTACGTCATCAACGCCCAAGTCTCCATAAAATGCCATTCCATCGCCCTGGCAGTACCCGAGACTGTACTCAATTTTCAGATCATCCGGGTATCCGCACTTAACCAGTTCGTTTTGAAAATGCTGTTTAATCATTGGTATCTCCTTAGTTTCAGAGGGAGACACCACCCCCGCAGGGACTAATGTCCCCCGTGGGGTTAATATTTGGGTTTAAGAAGCCTTGCGGCTTAATTCAGCATCGAATCGAGGGCCTTTGATAACCGCAGTTTTCATAACCTCGAAGTTTCTTGGGTAACGCAGCTTTGAAACTGCGCCAGCACGGATGTCGGCAGCCTCACTTGGAGATACAAGCCTAAACCCTTCGCTAGTTTCAGCGTAGAACCAACCGGCGTAACGCTCATAGGCATACTGCTGGTATTGTTCAGTCGCTATGTTCTTCTGGATCGCCTCATTTAACGCCTCAACAACACTGTCATCTTTCGTGATGATGTTGAAAACATGAGAGACCGTAAGAAAGTTCCCAAAGAAACAAGCTGCTCCCAGCCAAGGCTGGAATATCTTATCATTGCGCCCCGTCTTAATCAGGGGTTCAAACGGATAAGAACGGTAGCAGTGATACTGCTCAAACATTGGATCAAGAACGTTGTTGCCGAGAACATCCAGCAAAGTCTGAATGTTATCCGGGTCTTGGCCTGCCCACTTACTCCCGTTGCTGAGAATCAGTGTCTTGCCGTCAGTACGTTCCAGAGCTTGTTCAAAGTTAGACATAGTGCATTCCTTATAGTTAGGACGCACCACACCCTCTCGGGATGATGCGCCCGAGTGAGGGTTAACTTATTAAGACAGATTTTGATTGGCGAACTGTTGCAACTCAAATAGAGCTTCTATCACACAATCGTAGCCATCAATCTCAGACGACAAATCAATACCTAGTTCACTTAAATCAGAGAGTAATTCAGTATCTTCGGCCAAATGCCTTTGAATTTCCCCTAGCTTACATGCCAGTGTATTAACCTGCTCTTTTGATAAGGATTTTAGTGATGCTTTCATAGCATTTCACCAAAAAGGTCATCTTTGATGGCAGAAAAATCGACTGGAGATTGATCTCCATAGGTCTGATTTACGCCACCAGCATCATCAACACTGACAAAGACCGTTCGGAGTAACCCGTTAGGCTTTGCTGGGTAAACGATACTGACATGCTGACCTTTGTACTGTTCTGACAAAGTGCTTTGAAGCTCATCAACCGAACGGAATTTCCGGTCGCGGCCAAAGTCCTTAATCTTGATGTCGCCAGGGATTGGATTAGTCATCGTTACCCCCTGCCAGCAGTTTATCTACTGAATGGCCGAGTCCGTCACCAAACCATTTGTCCAGAGCGTCGATTTCCGGGAAGTCCGATTTCACCTGAGCAACAACACGTTCCATTTTGCTGAGAGCATCCTGGAACTCAAGGCCATTACCTGCGGCCACCTCAAGTTTGCACTTGATGTAAGCGGAGTAGGTATCACAGGCCTTAACCAGTGATTGTTCATAGCCACCGGGAGCGAAGGCTATGGCGACTGCATCCTGGAGTTCTTCGGGAAGAGTCTGGATGAGTTTGTCCTCTGCGGCCTTTT
>NZ_MIIZ01000827.1:0-2858 GCF_001743005.1 Shigella sp. FC1967
TTTTGAATTTAAACAAAAAATTTCTTTATAATAAAAATTCTAATCAAAGGGTTTTGATTATGCTTATTCAAACAGTAAAAATAAGAAATAATAATAAGTATTTTCCTTTACCTCCCCTTTTACTTAAGAAATTTATTCTTTTCATAGTTTAATTACTGTAATACATCATTTACTATTTCTACTTAATAATGATCACATTAAGAGTATCATCAAACGATTAATTCATATAAGTATAATACATTAGCACCGAGTAAGTATTAACACTTATTGAAATAAATAGTTATTGAGGATTGATTTATAGTCTTAATAAGAGCATAACAATAAGGAATTAATCCCCATAAAAAAAATATAAGATAAACTTATACGTTTATTCTTATTCTAAGTTTGTGCAAATGCCTTTATGCTATACCTTTCTAACTCGCTTTTTATAAAAAAATGAACGCTCAAGATAAAAACCGTCGCCCGATAAAAGCAAGACAAACAAGCTGGGCTACAAAATGCAGTCGATACTTACAACGAAAAGGGGCAACCCCTAACGGTATTTCCGTGTTTAGTGTCATATTTGCATTACTCGCAGGCTTATCACTTTTTTGTGCTCTCTATTATGCATCTGGGTTATTACGCTCAATGTCACTGATCTTTGGCGCTATCATGATCCAAGGTCGCCT
The DNA here is from genome assembly GCF_001743005.1 of Shigella sp. FC1967. Classification (NCBI taxonomy): domain Bacteria; kingdom Pseudomonadati; phylum Pseudomonadota; class Gammaproteobacteria; order Enterobacterales; family Enterobacteriaceae; genus Shigella; species Shigella sp. FC1967. Next base: position 669 of record NZ_MIIZ01000827.1, read on the forward strand.
CATTTGTAATTTATTAGATGGTATGGTTGCCGTTGAAGGCGGCATGAAAAGCCCAGTAGGTGCTGTTTATAATGAATTACCAGACAGAATCGCCGATACCTTCATTATTTTGGGGGTCGGTTATGGTCTCTCTTCTGACTTTTCTATGGCCATCACATTGGGCTAGGTGGGCGCTTTTTTTTGCGGTAATGACCGCTTATGTTCGTGTATTGGGGGGGGACTTGTGGATTAGATCAACAATTTACAGGCCCAATGGCAAAACAACACCGAATGGCATTATTAACCTCAGTAGCTGTTATTGCTGCATTTATTCCTGGTCTTTGGGGAGTATGGCTCTTTTTTATTTCATTATGGATTATTATCTTAGGTTCAATGCTGACCACAATTTTCAGAACCCGTCAAATTTTACGGGATTTAGCACAAGGTGTCTGATTAATGAAAAATGGAAAACTAGCTTTAGATGCAAAAGTAGTATCATCCGTCTTAGTCTCTATTTGTCGATTCTTAACAGGTATTCGCGCTAAACAAACCTCGCCTATTGCAAAAGATACACCTTGTATTTATTACGCTAACCACTCTAGCCATCTTGATGGTTTAGTCATTTGGTCTTGTCTTTCGCCCAATATTCGCCCTTATGTTCATCCCGTTGCTGCTGAAGATTATTGGAATAAAAACCGCTTACGCCGTTATTTATCTCGTCGTATCTTTCGAGCTATTCTTATTCCTCGTCATGCGGCAAAAATGAATTTTCCACCAGAAGAAAATTCTTGCGAAGAGCACGTAGAACAACCCCAAAATAGCTCAGCACCCAATAAAGCCAATGCTCTTGCTCTGATGCAAGAAATTTTAGACCAAGGGGATTCTTTAATTATTTTTCCTGAGGGTACTCGAGGTAATGGTGAATCTATTCAAGATTTTAAAGCTGGCCTTTGGCATCTCTCCCGTAAAAATCCGAATGTACAATTAGTCCCTATTTACCTGGAAAACTTAAATAGAGTCCTTCCTAAAGGTTCTCGCTTAGTTGTTCCTGTTATTTGCAGTGCAATTTTTGGTGCTCCTATTGGATCTACTCATGAAAATGAAAGTAAACAAGCGTTTCTGGTAAGAGCAAAAAGTGCATTAGAGGAGCTACACAATGGAACCTATTAATAACGAAGTCCTCTGGATCTTTATTGGGCTCTTCTCATTCTTAATTATCGCCAGCATTATTGGTGCTATTTTAGCGGCAGTAAAAGGTCCGACATCCACTATCACGAATCTTAATTCAAGGATCAATGCGTGGTGGGTAATGTGTATTATTGCGGGTGTAGCAATAGGGATTGGGGCAATCGGATCTGTCGTCCTATTTGCCATTATCTCATGGCTTGCATTACGCGAACTGATTACGTTAACCCCCACACATCGTGGCGACCATGAAGCGCTCTTCTGGTGTTTCTTCGTTATATTGCCTATCCAATACATTCTTGTCGGTGTGCAATGGTACAACTTAATGGCGGTATTTATTCCCGTTTACGCCTTCTTATTAATACCAACACGTATGGCTCTTTCAGGTGACACTCGCCACTTCTTAGAACGTATGGCGAAAGTACAATGGAGTGTGATGATAGCCATTTATTGCCTAAGTTATGCACCGGCACTTTTAATGTTGCCAATTGAAGGTTTCGAAGGTCGTAATATCAATTTACTGCTCTTTTTAATGATAGTGGTACAGGTTTCTGACGTACTTCAATATGTGTTTGGTAAATTATTTGGCAAACATCCTATCGTGCCTAAATTAAGTCCCAATAAAACAGTGGAAGGTTTTTTTGGTGGCATTATCTCCGCCAGCCTTATTGGTATGATGTTGTGGTGGGCAACGCCTTTTTCATGGTGGGCGGCATTTTTACTCTCTTTAGTCATTACATTAGCCGGTTTTGCAGGTGGTTTATGTATGTCTGCAATCAAAAGAGACAGTGGAGTAAAAGATTTTGGCACCATGATCGAAGGTCATGGCGGCATGATGGATAGAATGGATTCCCTCTGTTTTGCAGCGCCTATTTTCTTCCATGTTATTCGCTATTTTTTACGTTTAGTTTTACCTTATTTAATCCAAAGTAAACTCGCCTATATTCCCCCAAATGCCGATATTAAAACTATCGGCATTTTTATACTTCCCTATTTTGCTTCATACTTATTTATTTAATTATCACA
>NZ_MIIZ01000828.1:0-2830 GCF_001743005.1 Shigella sp. FC1967
TATACAAAAAATAGCAAGAAAGATTGTCCAAAATAAATAAAAAAAAAGGTAATATTAGGATAAATAAAAAATAAGGTTATCAGAGAGTTATTAAAGATAATTCTTATTGGGTTTAATAAAATAAAAAGTAAGGCAGATACCACATTGAGAAAAATATTACACTATACCGCGATTGTATTAAGTTTGTTTTTTATCACATCAAATGTTCAAGCTCAGGCTCCTGAAAATTTTACAAAAGCAAAAGAGATAGCAAGAGAACGTATTTATTATGATCAAAATCAAAAATCACAAGGTACTATTTATTGTGGTTGTGATTGGGAATGGGTAGGTAAATCTGGAGGACGGGTTGATTTAGCCAGTTGTGGTTATAATGTCAGAACTCAGCAAACGAGAGCGGAACGTATTGAGTGGGAGCATATTGTACCTGCATGGGTTTTTGGTCATCAACGTCAATGTTGGCAAAATGGAGGGCGAACAAATTGCGTAAAAAACGATCCTGTATTTGGCAAAATTGAAGCGGATTTACACAATTTAGCGCCATCTATTGGTGAAGTTAACGGTGATCGTAGCAATTTTAGTTTTGGACAATTACCTGCAAAAGCGCCTTACCAATATGGTCAATGTCGTAGCCGTGTTGATTTTTCTTCACGGACTTTTGAACCTCGTAATGACGTTAAAGGTCAAGTCGCAAGGGTTTATTTCTATCTGCATGATCGTTATAACCTCTCTATGTCACGTCAGCAACAACAGCTATTAATGGCTTGGGATAATGCTTATCCACCAACAGCATGGGAAAAAGAGCGTGATAACCGTATTGCTCGTATTGTTGGATATCACAATCCCTTTGTGACGGGTGAAATGAAATGGCAATTAGGGCATAAAAACAGTGGTGTTGGATTATCTGCAACAAATAGTACGTTAGTGACTAAAGCTAAAACTGAAATACCTAAGCAAATAAACACATCACAATCTGAAGATATTAAAGGTAATGTAAATAGTAAGATTTACCATTTTTCACATTGCTCGGGTTATAAAACAATGTCAGACAAAAATGCGGTTTTGTTTAAAACAGAGAGCGAGGCGATTAAGGCTGGCTATCGTTTAGCGAATAACTGCAAACAACCTTAATTGTAATTATTTTACATCCAACGACGAACGTGGCGACAATATTGTTGCCACGCTTGCGGAAATAATTCACTTAAGATTTTTTCTTCACGTACTATCGTATAGCGATCAGTAATAAAGTAAAACGCAATTGCCGCACCTAAAAATCCCCAATTACCAAAAATAAAAAACAACCCAATACTCATATCTAAAAAACCGAGATACATAGGATTGCGGCTTATTTTATAAGGACCAGCTGTCACTAATTGCCGAGGTGTGTGATTGGGATTAGGAGACGTTTTTTTTGTTTAATAAAAAAGGAGAGACAATAAAAAAGCCAGATCCCAGAAGTTGTAATGGTAAGTAAACCGAGGTAAAAAAAGAAGCCCATTTTAAGAGAGCCAGAGTGAAGTTCAAAACCGATAAATGGGATTAGGTTAAGTAGCAGCCAATAGATAAAAGGTAATCGCAAAAAATTCATTAACTCCCCCTAAAATAACATTTATTGTTATTTTTATGTTAAGTCTATCTCGTTATAAAGCATCTCAGTATTGAAAATATTTTTTCTTTTTGTCATTTATACTGTCATAAAGCTTCGTTAATTTTCACTCTAACTCCATGATGGGGAATATGAATGACAGAAGCAATGGAAATATCTCGTTACTTACAGAAAACCGGCAACAACCGTTCATTGATGTTTAATGTTCAGGATTGTGACCGGTTTTTTTGTTTTCTGCGACTAAACCGAGTCTGAAGGGGACTCATCGGTAAGTGAATGGAATATAAACAGAGATGTCGATGACTTTTTGAAGACTAACAAGGGTAAATACCACTATGAGTAGACAAAAAGCAGCAACACGTTTACGCCGAGAAAATAAACGCACCTCACGTAAAGAACAACGTAATGGAGCGCATCGAGATAATGTTATGGTTTTACCAGGCTTTGGGGATATCGATACGATTGGTATGGCGAGAGAAAAACGTGATGAGCGTGTATTATCGCCTCGCAACGAAGCTCAACGTCAATATATAAATGCAATTAAACATCAGAATCTTATCTTTGCCACAGGGGAAGCTGGCTGTGGTAAAACTTTTCTTAGTGCTGCAATGGCCGCCGATGCTTTAATTAATAAAGAAATAGAGCGTATTATAGTGACTCGACCAGTATTGCAAGCTGATGAAGACCTCGGTTTTTTACCCGGAGATATTGCTGAAAAGTTTGCACCTTATTTTCGTCCTGTTTACGACGTATTAGTTAAACGTTTAGGCGCTTCATTTTTACAATATTGTCTACGGCCTGAAATTGGTAAAGTCGAAATTGCGCCTTTCGCTTATATGCGAGGTCGTACTTTTGAAAATGCATTTGTTATTTTAGATGAAGCGCAGAATGTTACTGTAAATCAAATGAAATTATTTCTAACTAGAATGGGTGAAAATGTCACCGTTGTCGTCAATGGGGATATTACACAGTGTGATTTACCTGCTAATGTACCGTCTGGATTAGCAGATGCACTGGTTCGATTTGAGGCTAATAACCGAGTAGGGGTGATTAAATTTATGCAAGAAAGATTGTGTACGCTCTACATTATGTCAGCATGTACTTGCAGCTTATAATGATTAAAGAGAGTATGCGAAATTTTGTATAAAAATTAAAAAGGTCACATATTAATGTGACCTTTTTTATTTATATCTTTAAATAAACTATTTATTTATCTTTTTTATTAAT
>NZ_MIIZ01000829.1:0-2800 GCF_001743005.1 Shigella sp. FC1967
ATTTTTTATAAATAGCCTGAGTCGCGTTAAGGTTGAGATTAATTTTTTCAATCAAAGGTTACAGTCAATGATAAGAAAAAATCCCTTAAACTCAGGAGTAAATGAGTTTAAGGGAAAGGGGTAACGCAACTTAATTAAGAATATAAAAACCAGAATGTCATTGCTAAGTTCACTATGGCTGCAACAGCCATAGGAATAGCGGTACGTTTAACTATTTGGAAAGGTGAAACATTCGCGATACCTGCAATGGCGACAATCGCGGCAGTAATTGGTGAAACAGTACGACCAAAACTTGTCATGATTTGCATTGGTAAAATTAGGGTGATCACATCGACTTTCAAGAAAGCGGCAATTTTGGGTGTTAAGGCTGCAAAAGAGAAGAATGCCGCATTGCCTGACCCCATTAAAAAGGCGGCTAATGCAAGAATGGCACTCATGACAATGATCATGGCTGCAATACCAAAACCTGCATCTTGAGCTGAGCTAATTAGCGTATCGACGGCACCACTTTTTAGTAAACCGTTCGCAAAGAACTCACCTGATACAATTAACGATACCACTAACACAAACTGCTTACCCATTCCTTCAAAGAACAGCATAAAGCTATTCATTACCGCTTTTGCATCGCGTAAGCGAACATATTCAAAAAGAAGTGCAATAACAGTACTAATAATCATCGCTGTGGTGACTTCTAATTTAATATAAGGGTGTAGTAATGGACTGAAGCCGATAATCAGAATTAAAGGGATCACGGGTAATAAAGCATAAGATAATGGGATTTTATTACCTTCTTCTTTTACGGCATCAATTATTGTTGGGTCAAACACAAATCCTTCACGTTTATCCCACCAGCGTTGAATAAAGAAGTGAGTGATAGCAACGGCAATAATAATAGGGATCGTGATGGGCAACTGGTGCTGAACAAAATAGACGGCAGGTTCAATATCTGCTGTTTTTGCCGCCATAATGACGTTACCAGAGCCGGGACCATGGTCAATAAACTGGCAGCATCCAATAACGGCTAAAGCAGAAAGTGGACTAATCCCAGAGCGAATTAATATCGGATACATAGTGACCATTAACAGCATACCTAAACCTGCATGGCTAGGGATAAAGATCACCAAGATTTGGGTAACTAGAAATGAAATCACTAATAATAAGTAAGGCGATTTTATCGCTTTTAATGGCTTTTCAAAAATAGCGAATAAAGCACGGCTTGCGCCAACGTGTTCCATATAACGAGAGAAACCCGCAATAGCCATTAATGTTAAGCCAAGACCCGCTAGGCGAGAACTCATAATATCCGTAAAGATTTGGAAAATATCAAAATATTTAAATTGAGTGGATTTATTTTCTGGCAATAACGGATTAAGATCGAGAGATGCTGTTAAAAGTAATAGTAACAATCCGCCGAGTAATAATACGGGTTGAGGCTTATAGCCTCTTGCCAGTAAATAAACCACCAACGCTGTTACCAACGCGGCAATGATTAAACCTGTCATAGTGAATTCCCCGGTACTGATGCAATATTTTTTGTTATTGGTTTAATGCTGAAAAAGCTTGTGTAATATCTGCAATAAGATCATCCGTTGCTTCAAGACCAATATGTAAACGGACAAAAGGACCATGGCCTTCACGCCAATCTGAAGCAGTTCTTGCACCGACAACATTGGCGGGTAAAGCAAGGCTTTCAAATCCTCCCCAAGAAGCACCGATGCCAAAAAGCGCAAGTGCATCAATAAATTGCTCTGATTGTTTTGTGGTGTATTTTTGTTTAAATTCAATGGTTAATAGTCCATTACTGCCTTTACAGTCACGTTTCCATAAATCATGGCGAGGGTGATTAGGTAATTCAGGAAACCACACTTTTTCCACTTCAGGGCGAGTCTCTAACCACTGTGCAATGGCCAATGCTGATTTACCATGTGCAGCGATGCGTTGACCTAGTGTTCTCATACCACGAAGAACTAATGCGGCATCATCAGGACTACTGGCTTGACCTAATGCTTCAGGTAATGCACCCACTTTTTTTCCATGCTTTTTCATTCGCAACCATAATGCCCATCATCACATCCGAGTGACCGCATAGATACTTCGTTGCAGCGATAACAGAGACATCCGCACCTAATTCTAGTGGGTTGTAAAGCCATGCTGAGCCCCAAGTATTATCAACACCGACAGGAATATTTCTCTCATGAGCAATGCGGCAAATTTCAGGTAAATCGAGCATTTCATAAAGTAATGAGCCAGGTGATTCGACAAAAATAAGTTGTGTATTGTCTTGAATTTTTTGCTCAAAATCAGAGCCATCGGTTTTAAAGAAACTATAAGCAATATTATTAGGCTCAAGAAAAGCTGATGCGATCTTACGAACAGGTTCATACACAGAATCAGCAAATAAAACATGCCCTCCACTACGAGCATATCCCATAATAGTGACTGCGATAGCTGCCAACCCGGTAGGGAACAACTGAGCGCGATAACCTCCTTCTAATTCGGTGACTAATGCTTCAAGAGCAAAGGCTGTTTCGGTACCACGTGCGCCATAGCTTAAAACACGCTCTGTTACACGACGATCACGAACTTCTCGCCAACTTTTAATAGAATCAAAAACGATGGTACTGGCTCTCATTACAGGTGGATTAATTGGACCTGAAGTTTTTGATTGCTTGGCGTCCACAGTGTATCAATTTTTGTTTTGTTTATTTTTGTTTTCATTATTAATATCTCCAAATATAGAAATAGAGTTCCCCGGTAATTAAATAAAATGATTAATTACTGTTTGTGCTTATTTTGTTTC
>NZ_MIIZ01000830.1:0-2792 GCF_001743005.1 Shigella sp. FC1967
CCCATGCTTGGCAGCTTCGACTTTTGTAACTATTTTTATAATTTGCGAGCGCGATTTGATATGACAATATAGGTTCCACCACAGGAAGAACAACCAAATCATCAGTAGGATTTTTATTACACATACTGTTAGGTAAAAGCGTTACCCCTACCCCTGCTTTCACCATCGCAATAATTAAATCTAGATGGTTGCTACGCCCCCGCAATGGTAGGCACTGTATTGTAAATACCACAAGCACTATAAATTAAATCATTGATACGAAAATCTTCAGAAAAGAAAATAAAAAGACTCATTGATCAACTCATTAAAATGAATTTCTTTTTTTTATTGATAAAGGGTGGGAGGGAGACATTAATAGCATTAAATGATCTTCTGAAAAAGGAGTTAATTCAAAACTCTCTTCATTAAAAGGCAATACGACCGCCGCGGTTTCAACTTTTCCTTCTCTCATGGCATCAGCCATTTGCTTAGTACCTAATTCAAATATTTTTAATTCAACCTGAGGATGGCGAGAACTAAACGCCATAATAATATCAGCAAAATACGTTGAGGCTATGACAGGAGGCAATCCAACATTTAGTGTTCCTGTTAATGGTCCAGACTTGTCTTGTAATGCTTTATTCATATTATTAAATTGTGCAAGTATTTGTTTAGCATGCTCAAATAGTATTGCACCATCATCCGTTAATCTAACCCCATCAACCTCCCTCACTAATAAAATAACGCCTAACTCATCTTCTAACTTCTTAATACTACGACTAATCGCAGGTTGCGTGATAAATAGTGCATCAGCGGCTCGCTAAAGCCATTTAATTGAACAACCTCAACGAAATAGCGCAATGTGCGAACATCCATTAGCAACGCTTACCTTATTACATTTAGTTATACCCTCAATAATAATAAACCATTTCATATTAAATAATATCCGCGATACAACATAAAGCATAATGTAAAAGTATTACTCCACTTTTACAGTTCATTATTCGGATTTTCAGGAGATAATATGAATAAAACCGTCATTGAATATATATTAACCCGCTTATATGACTTAGGAATAAGTGATATTTTTGGTGTTGCGGGTGATTATGCTTTTCCCATAGAAGATACTATTTGTAATAGTAATCATATGCGTTGGATTGGCAACTGCAACGAACTAAATGCAGCCTACGCTGCTGATGGTTATGCCAGAATTAAAGGTATGGCTGCGTTATCGACAACATTTGGTGTTGGTGAATTAAGTGCGATTAATGCCATTGCTGGTGCTTATGCAGAAAACCTACCTATCTTCCATTTAGTCGGTATGCCAGCAAGTGGTGTACAAAAAAGTAAGCGCCTTGTTCATCATACCTTAGGCAATGGTGACTTTGACATTTTTTATCAATTAGGTCAGCGCCTTGCTTGTGCTCACGCAATTTTAACACCTGAAAATTGTATTACAGAAATGGAACGTTTGATTGCTACCGCATTAAAAGAACGTCGTCCTGTTTATATTGGTCTACCTTCTGATTATGCCACTATGCAAGTGATAGAAAATTCACCTGTTACCATACCGAAAAAAATAATAAGTGATAAAGAAGTACTAGAAAAAGTGGTATCACTCATTATTAAAAAGCTTACACACAGCAATAATATCTGCGTATTGCCAGGTATCTTATCCACACGTTTAGGGTTATCGGATAATGTCCAAAATTTTATCGATAAGACAGGCTTGCCTTATGCCACTATGTTTATGGATAAAAGTATTTTAAGTGAATCTCACCCTCAATATGTTGGTATGTATGATGGCAAATTAATGACACCTGAAGTCAGAGAATTTGTGGAAAATAGCGAGTATGTATTAGGAATTGGTGCAATGATGACTGACTTCAATACAGGGAAGTTTCACTGCCAATATTAAACCAAAACAATTTATCAGCATCATGTCAGATTATGTTGAGATTGATTCTGTTATTTACCCTTCCGTTTACATGGAAGATGTTCTTTCTGAATTAACAAAACGCCTACCAAATAAAACTTATCATCAGATAAAAGCCAAGGGATTAGGTAAAGCGGTTATATCAGATAATGGTCAAATTACAGCGCAATATCTCTATCCACGTTTAGAGCAGTTCTTTAAACCTAATGATATTGTTATTGCTGAAACAGGCACCTCATCAATGGGATTAGGTTTTGCCCTATTACCCGAAGGTGCACAATTCCATAACCAAACATTATGGGGCTCTATTGGTTGGGCTACACCCGCTTCATTCGGAGCAGCGCTTGCCGCACCTGAAAAACGCGTTATTTTAATTACCGGTGAAGGTTCTCATCAATTAACTGTTCAAGAAATTAGCCAATTTGTTCGTTTCGGATTAAAGCCAATTATTCTTGTTTTAAATAATGATGGCTACTTAATTGAACGATTATTATGTGATTATCCTGAAGCTTATTATAACGATCTCGCTCAATGGAATTATCATCAATTACCTAAAAGCCTTTGGCGCAAAAGACTGGTATTGTGAGAAAGTCACAACGATAGATGAATTAAATAAAGCACTTGAAGTAGCAGAATCAACCAATAGCGCCTCTTATATCGAAATCGTAACCGAACGATATGAGGCTTCTGAATTAGCACAAAAATTAAAAGAGTCTAAAGATTCGCTTTATTCATTTTAAACTATAGTATGATTTAAATAACAAAGCCTAGCTTATGCTTACCTCGCTTAAGCTAGGCTTTATTGATAACGTTCTTTTTAACTAAGCCAAATTAACGGTCACTTTGTATTCCTTAAGGATCTACAATAATCTATTAC
>NZ_MIIZ01000831.1:0-16700 GCF_001743005.1 Shigella sp. FC1967
AAAAAGCGTTACGAGGTCTTGAAGTTGGGGCGACAGGATTCGATCCTAAAGTTGATTTAGATGACCCTGAAGCATTAACAAAAATTCGTCGTGAACTAAAAGAAGCAGGCTCAGACCGAATTTGGTATATCGCGGATGCTTTCCGAGCAGGACTATCTGTTGATGGTGTCTTTAACCTCACTAATATTGACCGCTGGTTCTTAGTTCAAATAGAAGAAATTGTTCGCCTTGAAGAAAAAGTCAGCGAAGTGGGTATAAAAGGGTTAAGTGCTGATTTCTTGCGTCACTTAAAACGTAAAGGTTTTGCTGATGCGCGTTTAGCTAAAGTACTTAACGTAAAAGAAGATGTTATTCGCCAATTGCGGGAGCAATATCAACTCCATCCTGTTTATAAACGTGTTGATACTTGTGCGGCAGAATTTGCTACTGATACGGCTTATATGTACTCAACTTATGAAGATGAGTGCGAGGCAAATCCACATCAAGATAAACCGAAAGTCATGATCTTAGGTGGGGGACCAAACCGCATAGGCCAAGGGATTGAATTTGATTATTGCTGTGTACATGCAGCGCTTGCGTTACGTGAAGACGGCTACGAAACCATCATGGTGAACTGTAACCCTGAAACGGTTTCAACGGATTACGACACTTCTGACAGACTCTATTTTGAACCTGTTACATTAGAAGATGTGCTTGAAATTGCGCGTATCGAAAAACCGAAAGGGGTTATCGTGCAATATGGTGGACAAACACCATTAAAATTAGCCAGAGCGCTAGAAGCTGAAGGTGTACCAATCATCGGGACAGCGCCAGATGCTATTGATAAAGCCGAAGATCGTGAGCGTTTCCAAAAAGCGGTTGATAAATTAGGGCTTAAACAGCCTGAGAATGCCACTGTAACCGCGTTAGAAGAGGCGGTAGAAAAAGCACAATTGATTGGCTATCCGCTGGTCGTTCGTCCTTCTTATGTACTTGGTGGACGTGCAATGGAAATTGTTTATGACGAGGTTGATTTACGCCGCTATTTCCAAACTGCAGTGAGTGTGTCAAACGATGCCCCTGTCTTATTAGACCGTTTTCTTGATGATGCGATTGAAGTCGATATTGATGCGATTTGTGACGGTACACAAGTTGTGATTGGTGGCATTATGGAGCATATAGAACAAGCGGGGGTTCACTCAGGTGACTCAGCTTGCTCATTGCCTGCTTATACTCTAAGCAAAGACATTCAGGATGTGATGCGTAAACAAGTCCGTGAACTTGCGTTTGAATTAGGTGTAAAAGGGTTGATGAATGCACAGTTCGCGGTAAAAGGTGATGATGTTTATCTTATTGAAGTCAATCCTCGAGCCGCTCGTACCGTACCTTTTGTGTCAAAAGCCACGGGAGTGCCATTAGCCAAAGTCGCCGCGCGTGTCATGATGGGGCAAAGCCTTGATGCACAGGGGGTAACAAAAGAAGTTATTCCACCTTATTACGCTGTAAAAGAGGTCGTTTTACCTTTCAATAAGTTTGCCGGCGTGGATCCGATTTTAGGACCAGAAATGCGCTCAACAGGCGAAGTCATGGGCGTTGGCGCAACCTTTGCTCAAGCCTTTGCTAAAGCGATGTTAGGCAGCAGTTCTACCATGAAGAAAAAAAGGTAGGGCACTTCTTTCTGTGCGTGAGGGTGATAAAAAGCGAGTTGTTGATTTAGCGACGAAATTACTAAAAAGTGGATTTGAATTAGATGCGACACATGGTACAGCCATTGTATTAGGTGAGGCGGGAATCAATCCACGTTTAGTGAACAAAGTACATGAAGGACGACCACATATTGAAGATAGAATTAAAAATGGCGAATATGACTATATTGTTAATACGACTTCTGGTCGTCAAGCCATTGAAGATTCTAAAATTATTCGTCGCAGTGCATTAAGATATAAAGTCCATTATGATACGACGTTAAATGGCGGATTTGCGACAACACTGTCATTAACGGCGGATCCAACGGCAAGTGTTATTTCAGTTCAAGAAATGCATAAAAAGATAAAATAAAAATTAAGTTTATTTATTATCGTAATTAAGATCCTGCATATGAGAAAACACATATTCGGGATCCTTTCTATTGCCATTCAGAAAAGATAATTTCTGGAAAAAACAAAAGCCACATTATTATTAATAATAATGTGGCTTTAAATTTAATCTATTTAGTATTTGTAGATGCCGTTACCGCCATTCCATTTAAATGTATCAGTCATTTCTGTTTTATTTCCATGTACTTCTATGATTAGTTTAAATACACCATCGCCTGAGTCTGGTTCCCAACATTCTTTATCAACGGCATCATCTAATGTTTTTGTCTCAAATGCATGCATCACTCCCGAGCCTTTCTGCAAGGTAAAAGAAGATGGATAAACTATACTTTGATTAATGACTCCTTGCGTATAACTCGATGGATTTAATGTTATATTATTTATTTCCGCAGTTAACTTGATTGGATAAAGCAATTTGTCAGGCTCACCCTTAAATTGTATTTCAGGTATGGCGATGAAGTTTATAGACCTTATTTCCATACCGGTTCGGCAATATGTAGCTGAGGTACCATCATCTGTATGTATAAATTTAGAATGGAATTGAATTGCCATTAAACTTCTAGCTGTTGCTACGGAAATAGATTTAACTGCAATATTATATTCTTTAGTATAAGGCGTATTATTGAAATCATATGTGCTCACTTTTAATTTCAAATTTTGTGGCTTATTAATATATTCTTCAGGTAGAACGAATAAAGCTGGAGTAGATATATTGTTTTTAGGCTGATAATCTTGTCTTTCAAGTAATTGAATTAACTTATTGTCTTTATCATACAGTGCAAAGTTAATAGCGAAAGGTGTTTCCGGTGAACTCCAATTAACAGTAAATTGATTATCCGTGGTGTAAATAGGTTCCCAAGATAAATCGCTTGAATTTGAAGCAATAGCATTGTGACCACCAGACTGAAATGTGATTGAATCAATATTCACATGAGGCGTAGGTTTTACTCTAACAGAATAACTATTCTCATAATTATGATAATAATCATCATCTTTAATTGATAATGTGAGTGTGGCATTTCCCAACTTTAAGTGAGTGATCTTACCTTCTGGAGTCACTTCTACAATATCTGGATCACTACTACTCCAAATGGCATGAACTGTAGTCGGTATTTCGGGCGTTGGTTTTTGAGCAGTCACTATGCCAGTTGATAATGCATCAACAATTATTATCTCTGTTGAATTTTTAAAACGATAATTGATTGTTCCTTTATCTTGTGTGTAATTAATGACTGTACTTGATGATTTAAATTGCTCCGTTGATTCAGATAATACGGTAATAGCGGTATCACCTGGCTTTATTGGTGTAATTTTTCCTTGATCATCGATGGCTATTATCGTTTTTTTTGTAATTGATAAATTGTTTAGGTGGTGGGTTGTTTACTGCATCTTTATTGTTATATAAAAGCACCACTTGTTGTGGAATATTATCATCCCAAATGGAATGTAATTGAGTTTCCTTCGCCATTAATCCAATATCTGCTTTTTCAATAACTAAAGGATAACTCGTTTGAGCGGGTTGATATTGATCATTACCAGATGTTTGGAGTGTGATAATGACAGTGCCTGCTTTTTTCATCGAAATACTACCGTTAGTCGTATTAATAGAGGCTATAGTTGGATCGGAACTAGACCACATCACGTTAATATTATTCGGCAATCCCGTATAGCCTAATGCACTGATAGGCGCTGAAGCGTAGGTCTCTTGCTGAATTTTTTTGTCAAAAATAATATCAGGTTTCGGGATAGTCACTTTAATGGTTAATGGTTTTGCAATGGTTAATCCTTCCGCTTCAGCGGTTAAGATAATATCTGTTTTAATATGGGAAGTAAGATTGGTTTGATATTTACCATTTCCTAATGAATTTAGTGGGTTATCACTAAAATTAGGTTTACCACTGGTTGTTTTTTATCGAAACTTTTTTTACCATCAATAGTATTACCGTATTTATCCATTAAATTTACAGTGAGTAGGGCGCTATCTTTATCATCTCCTCCTATTGATTGACGGTTACTGTCAAAAGTTGATTTATTGGCATCAATATTCGTTGGATTTACAGTGACATCTTGAATCGGCTTATGATTATTTAAATCAAGATAAGCGCTCATCTTCAATATACCAGCAACTTTGCTGGTGACTTTTGTTTTTGCAATACCTTTAGCATCTGTATAGGTACTAAAGTTATAATCATCGGCTAAACCTTGTAATTTCCATGACACAATAATGTGAGGCAATATATTGTCATTAGCATCCACAATGGTTGCTTGATAGTTAACACCCTTATCTCCAGCAATCATGCTTGTTCTATCGACGTCAACAGATTTTACTCGCCAAGTTGTTGCATCAGCACGAAGTTGTAAGGTTTTTTGTTTTTTGAAATCCACACCATTCACTTTAACACTTAATTGTGCCGTACCTGATTTAGTCCCCGTTGCTTCAATTTCATAATGACCCGGAGAGACTTGTTTGGCTGGACTAAAGTGAATAGTTGGGTTATTAGAGATCCCTTCAACTTGCTGATCTGGCAGAATATTACCGCCTTTATCTTTAATTGCTAAAGTAAGCAATGCTGTATCTGTGCCATTGGCGATGATTGTTTCGGGTATTAAGTTGATTTCTGAACTGTTTTCATCAACATCATCCGCCACAAAATTGACATCGGGAGCCGAATAACTACCTGAAATTAATACGGCATTCACTTTAGCAATACCCGCTGGATTACGTGTTAACTCAACGTTGGCAATCCCTTTATTGTCTGTAAATGTCAGCGGTTTAGCCAGTAAGCTATCTTTATCCGTTATCCATGTTACATCCACGCCACTGTTAACGGGGTTATCATGTTTATCGCTGATATAAGCGCTATAACTGATAGTATCGCCTGCATGAGGATGTGAATTACTTATCACAAACCTGTCAACTTTGGCTGTCTGGTTATTAGGCAGAACAGTTAATGTCGCTGTTTGTGTGAGCGTGACTGAATTAACTTTAGCACTAATGGTTGTTTGACCGGCTTTTAATGCACTCACTTGAGCTTGATAAACCCCAGTTGAGATTTCATTAAATGCAGTTGTGGTTGCGGTTAAATCAGTACCGTAGCTAACGCTGATTTTTTTCTCTAGCCCTGTTAATAAATTAGCGTATTTATCTTTTAATGTTAACGTAATTCGAGAGTGACCTATTTCAGAAATAATCGTGCTAGGGGTAAGCGATAATTGAGATTTATCAGCAGATATCACATCAGTATTAAAGTTAATAGGATGGTCTGCATCGAGAGATTGTTGGCTATCAAGCATCGCTGTCACTTGCGCAGTGCCCGCTTGTGTACTGCTTAAGGTAATTTCTGCAATCCCATTTTTATCCGTTTTACTGATAGGTAATGAAAGTTTACCTAGAGAGGTTAACCACCCCACGTCAACACCTTTCACATTTGAGTTACCTTGTTTATCAACAATTTCTGCACGGATTACGACGCTATCAGTACCATTTGCGGTAACATCGAAAGGTGCGATAACATTAACTGCATTAATCCTGACATTTTGCTTGTCAGCAATAAAACCAAGAGGATGAGTTAACTTAAAGTTATTACTTGCATTAGTATATTCAACATGAATAAGGCTAATACCTTCTTGTCTACCGCGGATGGTCGTTTGATAAACGCCAGTATTAATTTCTTTAATGTCACTGAATTTAATGGTGCTATTATCACCCGAGAACGTAATAAATTTTTCTTGTTTAGGCACTGGGTTATCAAATTTATCCTTTAAGATTATTGTGCCAGTAGCAAGTGATTGACCATTAGCAATAATAGATTGAGGTTCAATCAAAAATGTACTTTGTGATGCATTGGCTAGACCTGCAATAAAATGAAGGTTTTTTGTGTCACTTTGACCATTTCCCAGTGTTGCTGTAATAGTAGTCGGTTGTGCTTCAGTGCCTTTTATGACAACTTGTACATAACCATTGTCATCAGTTTTGACCATATTTTCACTCAACACATTATGGGTTGAATGCCAGAATACAGATTGTTTTATTAATGGATTATTTTCAGCATCAGTAACATGAGCCATTAAAGTGATCGTATCGTTATTATCTGCAATCGCTTCTGTTTTGTTATTTACTGTCGTTAAGACAATATTGGCACTATTCGGATTGGCAATAGCGTTTAGTGTCACTTGCGCTTTTTCTTTATTTAAAAGCGTGGCAATAATATTTGTCGTCCCTGCTTTTTTGGTGCGAATTCGATTAGTTGTTTGCCCTTGATTATCAGTCACACTCTTTTGTTTATCGAGTGTGCTTGAGGCACTAGATTGCCATTCGACAGTAACGTTAGGCAATTTATTACCAAATTTATCTTTTACTACGGCGGTGACTATCGCTTGTTCTTTATTGTCTGCAATTAATTCAGTTTTATTTGTGGTTAACGTGATTAAACCTTGCTGGTTATTAGCAATAAAAGTAATAGGTAATGCATCGAGTGATTCATTACTGATACTGGCAGTGACAATCACATCAAAGGCTTGCGTACTCGTCACTGTCGTTTGAGCAATACCTTGGTTATCTGTTGTTGAAATTTCATTAATAGCAACAACTTGTTGATCGCGGTTAGTAGACCAAATGACTTTTGCATTCGGTAAGATATTGTGATTTTTATCTTCAACGACAGCGGTAAATGTGACTGTTGTTTTGCCATCAGCAATATAAGGTGGTGCTGATGGAGTCACCGAAATAATCTTACCATTCGATAAATCAGCAATAAATTGCGTTGTTTTTTTCGTGGTTATCTTATTAACCAGCACAGCAACTGTTACCGTACCTGATATCTTGCTGGTCATGGTTGTTGATGCATTACCTTGATTATCTGTTAATAATTCGGTTTCTTTAAGTTGCGCTTGATTATCAGCAGATAATTGAATTTTGGCATTGGGGACAGGGTTGTTATTTTTATCAACGATATTTAAATCAATTAACTTTTGATCCGTTCCATTAGCAAATGAACTGTTTGGGCTAATAGTGAAAGTCTTTATTTTGGCTGAGTTAATATCAGCAATAAAATCAACATTAGTTGAATAGGTAATATTTCTAACATTAGCATTAACCGTGCTTTTACCTATATGTGTATTGGTGATTGGAACTATAATTTTACCTTCAGCATCTGTGTTGGCTTGTCCAATAATCGTTGCACCATTATCCGCTGTAAAAGAGACGGGATAGTTAGGAATTCTATTCGCATTAATGTCCGTTACGATAACTTGAATTTTATTTTGGGTTATACCATCGGCAGGTGCGTGGTTTTTAAGTACGGTTAATCCCCCTTTAGAAATGATGGCAGAATGTATATCAGCGACAAAAGTCACTTGTGCTTGATTAAAGATGTTATCCCTAAATTTAGGTGTCAACGTCAAAATTTCAGGAGAACTTCCTGCGGTTACAGTGACTTGATATTTCCCTGTATCTATTTGGCTGAAATTAGAGATTTTACTACCACTAACAGGGTTATTAGATTGAACTTGAAGTGAGAGGTCTTCGAAATTGATATCAACAGGAAGATTATCATTATCTAAAATTGATAAAGTCAGATTTTGTGCTGAGTAATTATCTGCGGGCAGTTGTGTGGTTGTAGGTGTAAATTGGCTATTTTGTGTATTGATAGCAGATTGATCAACAATAATTTGACTTTGTACGGGATCAGAACGATTACCTTGTTCATCAATAGCAACGGCGCTTATTGTGTAGCTATTTTTTTCAGAGGAGCCAGTAATATGACGAGGAAGGATAATTGAGTAACTAAGATTATTATTGTGATTAATCTTACCTCCATTGGCAATTAGGCGACTCGCAGACCATTCAATTTGTTTAACGGGATATTTAGAGTGAACTTGTACACCGAGATCTTTTTCTTCTTTTGCGTAACCATTAATTGTTGGTGTAATAGAGAGGAAGACTAAAGTTTTCTTTTTATATTCCAAAACAATGTCATTATTTCTATCAACAAAATCATAGCGATTTCCTGACATTAAACGCATTGCTCGCACATTATTCGGATTAAGTTGTGAAGAGAGTGATTCTCCAAGTCGATATTGGATATTTACATCAAATTTATTATCACTATTATCATTTAAACCAAAACGACGCTCAGCGCCGAGAGTAAGTAAAGGTACCGGCGTATAAGTGAGTCCCGCCGTATAAGCGTGGGGGTTTTCTTGGCGATTATCCTTGCCAAATAAGCCGACTTCTTTACCGTAATATTGTTCAAAAATAAGTTTTGTGCCTAATTGTGGATAAGCAGGTAGGTAGCCTTCTGCACGAATATCCCAACCATTAGCAGGACGTTCGTTATAATCTATAACATCGTCAGAGGTACGCCAGTTTGATAGACGATGGTAGTGATTTGCACTTAACTTAAAATAGTCTCGCCATACTTCCGCACCTACACCAAAACGGCTGTGGTATCGACTTAAATCGTAGTCATAAAAAGCATTAAGACCCACCATAAATTTATCAGCAAAATGCCGATAACCAATGCCTTGGTTTAATTGGCTACGAGAATCTTTACGGTGATAACTGGTTTGAGAAAAAACTAAGTTCTTTGCGCTATCATAGAGTGGAATAAGAAGATCAGCAGAGCTTCCTTCCAAAGTGAATTTTTTGTCTGTTGAAAGTGAGACTTGAGCATGACCAAACTGATTTAACCATTGTTCTATTTGTTGATTGGCTTTACTTGATATTCGGCTTATTGCATATTGCGTCGCATGGGTATCTTTATTTAATAAAGATGAGTTATCGACAATAATTTGAGCAAGTTCTTGTCCGTTAGTTGAAGGGATCGGAATATCTTGATTGTTATTATTTAGCCATTTTTTTGTTAATAAAGCGTCGTCGGGGATATTAAGTGTAATACCTTCTTTTATTTTTTAATTTACCGACTAAAAGAGACATAGTTAGGATTAGCCTCAATAAGTTTAAATAATTTTATATTAAATTGTTTAGCGATAGATTCAGGTGTGTCACCTACTTTAACTAAATAGGTTTTTTGTTCTTTTAACATTTAACAGTTTGTTTTTCTTGATTATTCCCATTAGCAAACACATTGGCTGGAAGGGTTGCTGAGATAGGGAAAACCAGTTGCATAAAGATATTAAACCATGCAACTTTCTTTGTAATAGAAGAGAGTTGAGGTGTTAACCCCACTTTTACATATTGTCATTTTTTATTCTCACCGTAATAAATAATGATGAGATTCTCGTATTTATAGGCGAGTTATATATCAGAAAGTGAAGGTGAATTAATTAATTTATAAATATCTAAAAATTAGAGATCAAAAAATAAAAATGAGAGTAAAAAAAGAGTGAAGAATATTTGGTTATTTGGCGTAGAAAAGCCAATAGAAAATTTATTCTATTGGCCTGTTAATTGGCATCTAAAAATTAGACATCGACAAAAATATCAGGATCAGGGCCTAAACGTTTTTTTCTGCTCAAGAAGCGTAATTTCAGCCAATTCTTCTTTTTCTAATTTAAAATCAAAAATATGGAAGTTTTCTTCTATACGAGAAGGGGTGACTGATTTTGGAATAACGACAAGTCCACTATCTAAATGCCAGCGTAAAACAATTTGTGCTGGTGTTTTATGATATTTTTCAGCCAGTTTTTGAATAATAGGCTGATCAAAGACACCTTCACCTCCCTGTGCTAATGGACTCCAAGATTCGGTGACAATTTTATGGGTTGTATTCCATGCCCTTAACGGTGCTTGTTGCATTAATGGGTGAATTTCAATCTGATTTACCACAGGTGTTACACCTGTTTCGGTAATGAGACGTTCTAGATGTTCTTCTTTAAAATTACAGACACCAATGCTTTTTACTAATCCTTCTTTTTGCAAAATAATCATTTGCTTCCAAGCTTCGATATAAAGCTCTCGTGAAGGCACTGGCCAATGTATTAAATAGAGATCAATATAATCAAGTTGCAAACGCTGGAGACTTTCTAATACGGCACCACGGGCATGAGTTTGATCGTTATTCCATAATTTTGTTGTGATAAAAAGTTCATCACGAGGAACAGTGTTCTGTTTTAATGCTTTACCTACACCTTCTTCATTGTGATAAATCGCTGCCGTATCAAAAAGGCGATAACCTGTATCAAGTGCGTGATGAATCGCGTTAATAACTTGATGATTATCTGCTTTCCAAACACCTAGGCCAAGTTGTGGAATGGTATTTCCATCAGATAATTTGATCAGTTTAGGTTTATCCATTTTTATCTCCAGAGTCGCATAAAGTACTTAGAGTGCCGCTATATAAATACGTTGACTGACTTCTAATGTGATATCTTGATGCTCACCCAGTGCAATTTGTCCATGCTCTTCCAACTTTCGCACTAATGCAGGAATATCTTCTTCACTGATTTTGAAATCAGCCAGTCGAGTTCTAAGTCCCATTAATTCAAAGAATTTTCGAGTTTCATTAATCGCAGTTTCAATTTTAAAAGCATCAGAACCTTGGTTTATACCCCAAACTTTTTGTGCATATTGAATTAACTTGTCGTATTTAGCTTGACGTTTTTCATTTAGTAATGCAGGTAAAACGATGGCGAGGGTTTGCGCATGATCAAGTCCGTGTAAAGCCGTAAGTTCGTGACCTAATGCATGTGTCGCCCAATCTTGAGGAACACCAACACCAAGGATACCATTTAGCGCTTGTGATGCTGTCCACATTATATTAGCACGGATATCATAGTCTGTTGGTGATGTCAGCGCTTTTGGTCCTTGATCAATTAAAATACGTAAAAGACCTTCCGCATACTCATCTTGTACACGCGCATTCACTGGATAAGTGAGATATTGCTCTAAGATATGAATAAAAGCATCAACAACACCGTTGGCGGTTTGTCTTGGAGGTAAAGAATAGGTGGTTGTTGGATCTAAAATAGCGCAATGAGGATAAACATGAGGGCTGGCAAAGCTTTGTTTATCCATGGTCTGTTTTCTGCTGATAACAGAGAAGC
Organism: Shigella sp. FC1967; assembly: GCF_001743005.1. Taxonomy (NCBI): domain Bacteria; kingdom Pseudomonadati; phylum Pseudomonadota; class Gammaproteobacteria; order Enterobacterales; family Enterobacteriaceae; genus Shigella; species Shigella sp. FC1967. Next base: position 11,082 of record NZ_MIIZ01000831.1, read on the forward strand.
TGTTGGTTTCTGTCCCTGTTGCTGGAAGTGTTAATACACAGCTTAAAGGGAGTGCTTTTTCAATAACTTTACCGCGGCTTGTGACAATTTCCCATGGTTCACCTTTATAAGGGATAGCGGCTGCAATAAATTTTGTGCCATCAATCACCGATCCGCCTCCTACCGCTAATAAATGCGTAATACCTTGATATCTGGCATAAGAAACGGCTTTCATTAATGTTTCATAAGAGGGATTGGGTTCAATACCACTAAATTGATGGATTTGATAACCTGGGAGTGCGGTATAGATCTGATCTAAAACGCCGTTGCGTTTAATGCTACCTCCGCCATAAGTTAATAGAATTCTTTCATTTTTTCCGATTTCAGAACGTAATTTTTCTATTTGCCCTTGACCAAAATGAAGGCGAGTGGGGGGAGTAATAAGTAAAGTTTTGCATTTTGTATCCACCTTGATTTGATGTTCTGCAATATAACAATTAATCAGGAAAAAAGTTTTTCACTGTGTCTAGACGAAATAGCATGACATAACCATAACTGTAAGGTTGTAGAAATAAGAGATGAATTATCTTTCTTAATGACTACAACAATTCAAATTGTAGCTAATTTATAAGGAGTAATATGGAAAACCATTATTTAACATTAAACCAAGAACATTGGGATAAACAAGCCGCAATGGAAAATCAGTGGTCTAAACCTGTCAGTGATGAAGACATTATTGCTGCAAAGCAAGGCGACTGGAAAGTCCATTTAACACCTAATCCGGTTAAAAAAGAGTGGTTAGCAGATATTAAAGGTAAAAAAATACTCTGTTTAGCGTCTGCCGGTGGGCAACAAGCGCCTATTTTAGCGGCTGCTGGTGGCATTGTGACGGTATTTGATTTATCTGAAGGTCAATTAAGCAAAGACTATCAATTGGCACAAAAGCATCAGTTAGATTTAGTAACAATTCAAGGAGATATGGCAGATCTAACGGCGTTTGCTGATGAAAGTTTTGATATTATTTTTCATCCTATCTCTAATTTATATGTACCAGATGTCAATCCTGTTTGGCGAGAGTGCTACCGTGTTTTGAAGAAAGGCGGTGTATTGATGGCGAGTTTTTATAATCCAGTTGTATTTGTTGATGATAGAGATCCACAATTGCGCTCACAGGGATTAATGAGGCCAGCTTACCTTATAGCGATCAAGTTTCGCTACCTTCGGAGATCCTTCAAGAAAAAGTCACCAGAGGTGATGGGCTGGTATTTGGTCATTCTTTAACTGACCTTATTGGTGGGCAACTAAAAGCGGGTTTCTTATTACAAGATTTTGTTGAAGATTTTGCTCCTCATGCTCGTTTCTTAGTTGATAGTTATATTCCAACGTTTCTTGCGTCAAAAGCCATTAAGCTTTAGCAACAAACAGATTAAGGTAAAAAGATGACAGTGATAAATATCAACGGATTTTTACTAGGATATTAATAAGATAGGAGATAAGAAAATGAACAACTGAACTTTTGATGTGTTAGATGATTAAAAAAACGCCATTATGATGATTAAAATAATGCGTTTTTCTTAATTACTTATTACTGGTGCTATTTTTACGATGGCGAATATACATCACAATCGAACCAATTAACCCCGCACTTAAGAGTAATACAGGCAATGTCATCAAAATATTCATGACCAGAGTTTCATGTTTTTGTATAAATGGAATAAGGTTTAGTACATAGCCTAAAGAAACAATAATCCCAACCCACAAGAAACCACTTAACCAGTTAAATAGTTGAAAGCGGCGTTGTTCTAATTCAGATAAACCTGCCAAGGTTGGTAATAATGTACGCACAAATCCAATAAAACGACCGAGTAATAATGCATATAAGCCTTGGCGATGGAAGAGATCATTTGCTTTATGATGATATTGCTCTGGTAATTGAGCCATCCAACGTTTAACCACTTTTGTATCACTTAGCCAGCGGCCTTGTAAAAAACCGAGCCAACTCCCAATACTCGCGGCAGCGCCTAATATAATGATAGTCGGGAAAAAGTGTAAAACACCTTTTGCAATTAAGGCACCGCAAAGAATAAGCAGTGTATCTCCTGGTAAAAATGCGGCGGGTAATACCCCGTTTTCCAGCATAATAATAACAAAAAGAACAATATAGATAACCCATAGCACATTGGGATTAGCTAACACCATATAATCGTGCTGCATTAGTGCGTGAATTATCTCTTTTAATGTACCCATTAGCGAACTCGCATTAAAAAAAGGACTTTATGTTCGCTATTCTAACGCAAAATAAAGAGAACGGTTTGATTTAATCCCTGTGGAACCACAGGGATAGATTTTTTTTTATAAAAAATTCATTTTTTATTAAGAAATACGTAAAAATCCTTGTTCTAGATCTTCAATAAGGTCATCTACATTTTCTAATCCAATATGAATACGAAATAATGTTCCTGTAAATATTGGCTGAGTTTCATATTGGCGCATCGCCTTAATATCATTGGGTTGATAACCTAAAATGAGAGACTCAAATCCTCCCCATGAAAATGCCATCTTAAACAATGAGAAGTTATCTAAGAAATGTGCAAATTCTTCAGATGTTAAGATTTTCTTTAAACTAAAAGAGAATAACCCGTTGCTACCCGAGAAATCGCGTTGAAAATATTCATGTCCCTGACAAGAAGCTAACGCAGGGTGATAAACAGTATCAACTAAAGGGTGTTGTTTTAACCAGCGAGCAACTTCTAATGCACTTTGTTCGTGTTGTTTCATCCTGACAGGTAATGTTCTTAACCCTCTTGCTGTCATATAAGCAGTATCAGGATCAACACATTGACCTAATAAATAAGCGTTTTCTCGTAACTGTACCCAACAACGCTCATTAGCCACAGCGAAACCTAACATGCCATCAGAATGGCCATTAATATATTTTGTGGCAGATTGGATTGAAATATCGGCGCCTAATGTGAGTGGTTTAAGCAGTAATCCTGCCGCCCAAGTGTTATCAATCATAATTATGATTTCAGGGTTATATTGGCGAACTGAATTGATTATTCCTTGTAGATCTTGAATTTCCATCGTAATGGATCCCGGAGATTCAAGAAAAACGATTTTTGTTTCGGGACGTAGCAATTGGCTGATTTCTTTGCCGATTAAAGGATCAAAATACGTTGTTGTGACAGCGAATTTACGTAAAAGCTGATCACAAAAATGTTGAGTCGGATCGTAAGCAGAACCTGTCACAAGAATATGTGCACCTTGTTCAATAAATGCGAGTATAGATTGCGTAATGGCTGCCGCACCTGAAGGAAATAGGGCGCAACCTACGCCTTGCTCTAATTCCGTTAAAGCTTCTTGTAAGGCAAAATGTGTGGTTGTACCTCGGCGACCATAAAAAAGCGTACCTTCCGCTCGTTTTTTCGTTGCTTCACGTTTTTGCGCAACGGAATCAAAAATAACAGATGAGGTTCGCTGTATAATTGGATTTACTGCGCCTTGAGAATATTTTTTAGCTCGACCAGAAAGGAGGAGTGAGGTTTCTTGTTTTTTTAGCGTCATCCTTAATACCTTCTTTTAATTGATGGTGTGTTTACCTCAAGTTAATGCATTTTTTGGATAAGTACAAAAGGCTTACGGGGTAATTGATAAAATTTCACGTTACGTGAAAGAACGATAATTTGTCTTAAAAATCGACAAATGAAAAAAAATAGCCAAATAGTAATGATAATTACTATCAAAATGCTTCATGTTTGATATCATTTGAGCGTTTTCTCTTTCCTGATGGCAAACAGGATGATTGTAAGCGAACGATTTTGGGTAAGTAGTGGCGTAAAGATGCTATTACTGAATAAATAAATAGATAAAAAAGAGAGTAAAAGGCCAACTGATGCGTAATTTGACAGCTTCTATTCTATTGGCAATCGGTCTGACAGGCTCTGCTTTTGCGGATACGACTCCTGCCACACCAACGAAACAGCCAACTACTGCTGCCGTTTCTTCAACAGCGACTACACCAACAACTGCTACACCGACTGTTACTGATGCTACGACTTCTACAACAGGTAATGATGTGAAAGCCGTAGAGACTGAAACGACTAAGCCTGACGGTGGTAATACGCCTGTAACAACGGCAGAGAATTCAGAAAATGTACCTTCAGCAACAGAAAATACCTCATCAGAAGTTCAACCTGAATTAGTGACTGGGGGGGGATTTGCCGAAGATTTATCTGTAATGGGTATGTACCGTAATGCTGACTTAGTCGTTAAAAGTGTCATGATTGGCTTACTGTTAGCCTCTATTGTCACTTGGGCACTATTTTTTGCGAAAGGAAGCTATTTGATTTCACTGCGTCGTCGCTTAAGAAATGAGACAGCTCAGTTAGTTGAAGCTAAATCACTCAACGATGCATTAGCAATTAGCAAAAATTTTGGTAATAAGAGCGCAACCGCAGATTTCTTTAATGATGCAGAATTAGAGCGTACTTACTCTCAAGAAAGTAAAGTCGCATCAGGCATTAAAGAGCGTGTTGAAATGCGTATGGAACGCCGCGTTGCAGCCATTATTCGTGAATTAGGTCGCGGTAATGGTTACCTAGCCACAATTGGTGCAATTTCTCCTTTTATCGGCCTTTTTGGTACGGTTTGGGGGATCATGAATAGCTTTATCGGTATTGCACATTCTCAGACGACAAATCTTGCGGTTGTCGCGCCAGGTATTGCTGAAGCCCTATTGGCAACTGCGATTGGTCTGATTGCAGCAATTCCAGCAGTGATTATCTATAACATTTTTGCCCGTATGATCGCAGGTTATCGTGGTGAAATTGGTGATATCGCAACCGGTGTGGTGACATTAGTCAGCCGTGATTTAGATATCGAAAACAGCAAAGCAAGGTAATGAATTATGGCAATGCGTCTTGGTGATGATTCAGGTGATGATAATGAATTGCATGATATCAATGTGACGCCTTTTATTGATGTCATGTTGGTTCTGCTCATTATCTTTATGGTGGCGGCACCCTTAGCTACTGTTGATATAAAAGTAAATTTACCCGCTTCGAGTGCTAAACCACAGCCTCGCCCTGAGAAGCCTGTTTATTTAACAATTAAGTCAGATAAACAAATTTTCATTGGTGAAGAGATGGTCACACATGAAACGATGGCGAATGTATTAGATACCCTGACACAAGCAAACAAAGAGACAACAATCTTTTTCCAAGCAGATAAAACGGTTGATTATGAAACGTTAATGTCGGCGATGGATTCGCTAAGAAAAGCGGGTTATCTCAAAGTTGGACTCGTGGGAATGGAAACCGTCTCCACGGGGGGGTAAAATTTAGCAAATAAGTCATTTTCTAAGTATTATTACGCTATTTTAAAAGCACTTTATTTGTCGTTGTGAAATGATGAATAAAGTGTTTTTTGTTGTATAAAAAAATAGCATTTTTATTTTTTACCATTTTTAATGGTTATCGAGATTATTAATAAAATTGAGTTAGAACTAAATTTAACTTTAGTATTAAATAATATTAATAATAGATAGATTAAGTTACAGAATAAATAATTAATTAAGTTTATTGAGTAATGGTAGGCTGAATCAATTAATGCTAAGTAGATATCATTATTTGAAAGCCTCTA
>NZ_MIIZ01000832.1:0-37561 GCF_001743005.1 Shigella sp. FC1967
CGTTTATTAATCTAAGGCGGATTATGTCTCTACGATTTTTATTACCACCTCTCAACACTTCTTTTATATTGCTTTAACGCACATTATTTATTCGATGGTAAGTAATAATATGAAATAACCCCGTTATAGCAGAATTTTATTCTGAGTAATCTATTTTTGGGGTAATATTGTGAATAGAATAGATTTGAGATAAAACACGCATCCACTAGAAATAGTAATAGATTGATTTATTTCTCATGCTTTGCCATATTTTAGCGTGCATTTTGCGTGAAAATAGAGTTATATTCTATAATCCGTTGATATATACCGTGTCTTTGTACAACCCTTTCTGCAAAAGGATAAAACGTGAAGGTAAAAATCATCTTTTCTTTGGCAATTTTGCTTCTTGCGGGTTGTGCTGAGCATGCACGTCAACCTGTTCAAAAAGAAACACCACGATTCTTAAGCCAAAAACCAGTCGAAAATCGTATTAATAATGCTTCAATCTCAACGGCACAATGGAAATCAACACCTTTTGATAACCATATACAACAAGCCTCGAGTCGTTACGATGTTGATGAAACATTAATTAAGGCGATTATCCAAGTTGAATCAAACTTTAGACCTGAAGTTATTAGTAAATCAAACGCAGTAGGATTAATGCAAATTAAAGCATCAACTGCGGGAAGAGATGTTTATCAAAATAGGGGTAAAGCAGGGCAACCAACAACGGCTCAACTGAAAGATCCCGCTATTAATATCGATTTGGGTACAGCGTATATTCAATTATTAAGAGAGCGCCACCTTGTTGGTATTATCGATCCTGAAACGCTTTATTACGCCACTATCCTTGCTTATGTGAATGGCGCTGGTGCTTTATTAAGAACATTTGATAAAGATAGAAATAATGCCATCGCTAAAATTAATTCAATGAGTGCGGATGATTTTTATCGTTATGTTGAAAAAAATCATCCCGCTTCTCAAGCACCGCGTTATTTAGCAAAAGTGAGGGCGGCTTACCATGCAGGCGATAATTAATCTGGCAAATTAGCGGCTGCTTGAGCCTGTTTTAATAAAGCGGGTAAATCAGCAACAATCTCAAGAACGCCGTTGATCATAAACTGAACACCCATACAGATTAATAAAAATCCCATTACGCGAGAAATAGCGTCAATACCACTATGGCCTAAATATTTCATAATGCGAGTGGAACCACGGAGTGATACCCAAACAATAACGCTAATTAAAAAGAAGCTTGTCACAGGGGCGATATACAATACCCATTGCGCAATATCAGTACGTGAGGGGATTGAAGCCGCTGTACTTATTATCATTGCGATTGTTCCGGGGCCGGCTGTACTAGGCATTGCTAAAGGAACAAAGGCAATATTCGGCTCTTTGGGATTTCGATGAGGATTGTTATCGTCTGAAATAGGATCATCGACATTAGGCGTATTTGGAAACAACATACTAAAGCCAATAAAAGCAACGATCATTCCGCCTGCTATACGAAGACCGGGAATTGAAATACCAAAGGTTGTCATTATGATCCGTCCTGCATAGAACGCGATGGTCATAATGATGAAGATATACACACATGCCATTAAAGACTGTTGATTACGTTGCTCCTTTGTCATATTGCCTGAAAGGCCAAGCCAAAGAGCAACAGTCGTCAATGGATTAGTTAAAGGTAAAAGCAAAATAAGACCAAGACCAATAGCCTGAAAAAAATTGGTAAACAGAATGCATGGAATCCAAAAGCTCCCAATAACAGATAATAAGGAGTAATTATGATAACAAATTAAACAAGATAAAAGTTATTTTCCTCATAATATTCTTAATGTGTATTAGTATTTTTTCATCAGCCACTCTAAATGTACTTTTACCGCTTCCCAGTCATAATCAGTAATGCTATAAACGCAAGTATCTCTTTTTTGTCCCGCTGTCGTTAATCTATGATTACGTAAAATACCATCTAATTTTTGCACCAAGTCGTTTCAATTTGCTCTACGGCTAGTCTGGTTTTAATATATGAGTACGAAATTCAACAGCAATACATTTTCAAGTCTTCTAAAGCATATTTAAGTAAGAGATATTTAGCTTCTGTATTTATTCCCGTTCTTTGCACTTCTTTAGCATACCACGTGGAGCCAATTTCTAATCTTGGTGTTTGGTTATCAATATTCATAAAGGTTGTTATGCCAACTACACTGTTATTCGCTTTAGAAATAATAGAAAAAGGTAGCATTAACCCTTTTTGTTGTAATTGAAGTTTATGCTCAATATCGTGTTTTAGCTCTGTTAGCGAAGGAACGGTGGTATACCAAAGTTCATCAGGCCTATCTTTTCTAATTAGTTCATGGAGTTCTGAGTAGTGCTCCATACTTAAGGGCACTAAACGCACAAGTTTTCCTTCCAGTGTTGTCCACTCTGTTATCTTTTTCATAATAAATATTCTCTGGAGTTATTAATAAAATGCGTTTCTTAAGAATAGTTTTTATACATAACAAATTTATAAATTGATATGGTTATTTAAACGGTTATTAAAAAATAGACAAAATTCAGAATGATGAAAATAGAGAAAAAAGAGTGTGAGTGATTCTTTCTCAACAGAGAATGACTGTCTTGCCACAGGTGGGCTAGCACCATGTGTGTTAATCTATAATTCAGTAATAGTGATATAACCGTAAACATAATAGATTGGTAAAAAGATGACAGATTTCATTGAATGGGACGATTTTCTACGTGTAGAAATGAGAGTAGGAACGATTATTAGCGCAGAAATAAATAAGAAAGCGAATAAACCTGCTTATGTAATGGACGTCGATTTAGGTGAGTTGGGCATAAAGCGTTCAAGTGCTCAAATTACGGTAAACTACACACCTGAAGAGCTTGTGGGACGACGTATTTTGTGTGTATGCAATTTCCCCGTTAAACGCATTGCGGGTATAAAATCTGAAGTTTTAATTACAGGGGCGCCTGATGAAACGGGCGCAATTGTATTAGCGGAATTTAACTTACCTTTACCAAATGGTTCACGGTTAGCATAATAAGTATCTTGATAGACACTCTTAAATAGTGATGTTTTGCTGAGTTTTGATATAGTCATTATTCAATAGCAGGATGGATATAAAGGAGTGTCTTTTGTTATTACCTCAATTGCATTTGCGATGTTATACACAAGAGACGGTATCTCATCAGCATGATAATTTATGGCAGATTATTTTCGGGCTTTCGGGTTCGATGGAAGTTAATTTCAATCGAAAAGACTTTCTGATATGTAATCAAAACTGTTTGATTATTCCTCCAACTATTCATCATGCCTTTTCAGGCAATATAGATAATAAAAATCTTATTTTAGAGCTTCCAGCAACCTCACAATGGCAATTAAGTGAGAAAGGTGGGCAATTTGCGTTATCACCAGCAGCCGTTAGTTTATTAGAGTGGTTACATCAATACCCTCAGTCTCCAGATCAATATTCAACGATCACACGCTTATTACTCGCTCAAATGAAAATACAAAAAGGTTGGCGTGATAGTTTAGATGCTTGGTTAGCGAATAAGTTACATACACCATTAACAGCACATGATATTGCTTTTGCTTTTAATACATCAACGAGTACGTTACAACGAAAAATGAAAGCAGAGGTAGGCGTGTCTGTAATGCAATATGTCACTCAACAACGACTTAGCAAAGCTGCTGAATTATTAAAATACACATCAGTAAATATTGAAAATATTGCTCTAGCAGTAGGGTATGACTCGCACTCTGCATTTAGTCAGGCGTTTCGCCAATACTTTAATAAAAGTCCGACTGAGTATCGACAAGATTGAGCCATTACATCACTTTTATTTTTTACCAAATAAATACGGGGACATAATTTATCGAAGGCGAAGGTGAATAAATAGGTATAAATAAAGAAGAACACTAATATAGTGATTTCCATGCTTATTGCTTTGATAAAGCTTACATGATACCACCACATATAAAGTGGAATGGTAAAGAAGAACAGACCTAATTCAAACTTATTGCATGGGTAAGTCGTACAATGACTGTACGTTTTGTTATTTTTAGTTTTAACTCAATTAATTCAAAAAAAGAATTAAAAATATAATTCCAGATCAGAGCAATAATAGAAACAGCAATGGCAACAGGCAGTGAATCATGAGATTGGCTTTGGCTTAATACTGCAAGTAAAACAGTGCTTAACAAAATTGCGAGCATTTCAAAAGTAATAGCATAAACTAATTTACGAGCGCGGGGCTTTAGATAAAACACGTTATACACCTTTTATGTTAACAATAAAGGTTCTGGCCCGCCCCAGAGAATATTATTTTTAAAGCCACGGTTTCCGCTTGATTGGTACTAATGGTAATGAAATCCTATAAAAAAGCAAAGTTTGTCTAAGAGAAAAAAATATCGAGTCACTTATTACATTGTAATTAAAATGTAATAAGTGAGATTTTTTTGTCGTTTCTATTTCGTGTTTTCTCGGGGATATATAGGCAGATAAATGTATAAATCTTTACAGTCTGTGATAATATCCCCCCTGAGTTGCGATAAGGCTCAGTGATGCTATGGGTATTTATAAAATAAATATGTGTACATAACTGCGTACAAACCTCGCGAGGTAAAAGTGAGAAATTGTCGTAACGTACTGAATATATATGAAATAAAAAGCTTACAAGTGATCTTGCGTATGGGTCACCACTGTAAATAAGGATTTTAAATGCCAATTATTACTCTTCCTGACGGAAGCCAACGTCAATTTGAAAATGCAGTTTCTGTCATGGATGTTGCTGCAGATATCGGTCCTGGACTTGCAAAAGCATGTATTGCAGGTCGTGTTAATGGTGAGCTGGTGGATGCTTGTGAATTAATCGAACATGATGCAAATCTGGCGATTATTACCGCAAAAGATGATGAAGGACTTGAAATTATTCGTCACTCTTGTGCCCATTTATTGGGACATGCAATTAAACAATTATGGCCACAGGCCAAAATGGCGATTGGTCCTGTTATTGAAAATGGATTCTACTACGATGTGGATTTAGACCATTCTCTAACACAGGAAGATTTAGACACTCTAGAAAAACGCATGCTAGAGTTGGCGAAAACAGATTATGACGTGATTAAAAAACGCGTAAGCTGGGCTGAAGCTCGTGAAACATTCGTTTCTCGTGGTGAAGATTATAAAGTTGCTATTCTTGACGAAAATATTAGCCAAGATTCTCAACCTGGTCTTTATCATCACCAAGAATATGTTGATATGTGCCGTGGACCACACGTTCCAAACATGCGTTTCTGCCATAATTTCAAATTGCAGAAAATCGCAGGTGCATATTGGCGCGGTAACAGCGATAATAAAATGCTACAACGCATTTATGGTACAGCTTGGGCTGATAAGAAACAGCTAAAAGCTTACTTAGATCGCTTAGAAGAAGCCGCTAAACGTGACCACCGTAAAATTGGTAAACAGCTTGATTTATATCATATGCAAGAAGAAGCGCCAGGTATGGCTTTCTGGCATAATGATGGTTGGACGATTTTCCGTGAGTTAGAAACATTTGTACGTTGCAAATTAAAAGAATATGATTACCAAGAAGTAAAAGGTCCATTTATGATGGATCGTGTTCTTTGGGAAAAGACAGGTCACTGGGAAAACTACAAAGAAAATATGTTCACAACGTCTTCAGAGAACCGTGAATATTGTATTAAACCAATGAACTGCCCAGGTCACGTGCAAATCTTTAAACAAGGTTTACGTTCTTATCGTGATTTACCATTGCGTATGGCTGAATTCGGTAGTTGCCATCGTAATGAGCCATCAGGCGCATTACATGGTTTAATGCGTGTTCGTGGCTTTACACAAGATGATGCGCATATCTTCTGTACTGAAGAACAAATTTTAAGTGAAGTAAATGACTGCATCAAATTGATTTATGATGTATATTCTACTTTCGGATTTGAAAAAATCGTTGTTAAGTTATCTACTCGCCCAGAAAAACGTATCGGTGAAGATGCATTATGGGATGTTGCTGAAGCTGACTTAGCAAAAGCCTTAACTGATAACAATATTGAATTTGAATATCAGCCAGGCGAAGGGGCGTTTTATGGCCCTAAAATTGAATTTACACTTTACGATTGTTTAGATCGTGCATGGCAGTGTGGTACAGTACAATTAGACTTCTCACTACCAGGTCGTTTAGGCGCATCTTATGTTGCCGAAAACAACGAGCGTAAAGTACCTGTTATGTTACACCGAGCAGTGCTAGGATCCTTAGAACGTTTTATTGGTATTCTGACAGAAGAATATGCAGGATTTTTCCCTACTTGGTTAGCACCACAGCAGGTTGTCGTGATGAATATCACGGATGGACAGGCTGATTATGTACAAAAACTCGTCAAAGAATTGCAAGATGCCGGAATTCGTGCAAAAGCAGACTTGAGAAATGAGAAGATTGGCTTTAAAATTCGTGAACATACTTTACGTCGTGTTCCGTACATGCTTGTCTGTGGCGATAAAGAAGTTGAATCAGGCAAAGTAGCGGTTCGTACTCGTCGAGGAAAAGACCTTGGCAGTATTGACGTTAACGAATTTAAAGAAAAGCTTCTGCAAGAAATTAGAAGCAGAAGTCTTCATCAGTTGGAGGAATAAGGTATTAAAGGCGGAAAAAGAATTCAATCAACGCGTCAGAATCGCATCAATGGTGAGATTCGCGCTCATGAAGTTCGTTTAACAGGTTTGGATGGCGAACAGATTGGAGTTGTTAGTCTGAAAGAGGCTCTTGAGAAAGCCGAGGAAGCAGGTGCTGATTTAGTTGAAATCAGTCCTAATGCCGAGCCGCCGGTTTGTCGTATTATGGACTACGGCAAATTCCTCTATGAGAAAAGTAAGACTCTCAAAGAACAGAAAAAGAAACAAAAAGTTATTCAGGTTAAGGAAGTTAAATTCCGTCCTGGTACAGATGAAGGCGACTATCAGGTCAAACTACGCAACCTGATTCGTTTTCTTGAAGATGGCGATAAAGCCAAAGTTACACTGCGTTTCCGTGGTCGTGAAATGGCACACCAACAAATCGGTATGGAAATGCTTAACCGCATCCGTGAAGATTTGGATGAACTGGCTGCTGTTGAATCTTTCCCTAATAAGATTGAAGGGCGTCAGATGATCATGGTGTTAGCGCCGAAGAAGAAATAGTTGGGCAATTCAAGTAATAGCGTCAGCCTTTAAAGGCTGATTGCTATTCGCCTCATTATTTTATGTTATTAACAATGCGAAGTGGATTATAGAAATGCCAAAGATTAAAACAGTACGCGGCGCAGCTAAGCGCTTTAAAAAAACTGCTGGTGGTGGCTTCAAACGCAAGCATGCTAACCTCCGTCACATTCTGACTAAAAAATCAACTAAGCGTAAACGTCATTTACGTCCAAAAGGCATGGTCTCTAAAGGAGATTTAGGCCTGGTCGTAGCTTGCTTACCATACGCATAAGTATTACTTTTTTAACAGAATATAGACATTTAGGAGTTTAATATGGCTCGTGCTAAACGTGGTGTTATCGCCCGTGCTCGTCACAAGAAAATTTTAAAGCAAGCTAAAGGTTATTACGGTGCACGTTCACGTGTATATCGTGTAGCTTTCCAGGCTGTAATCAAAGCTGGTCAATATGCGTACCGTGACCGTCGTCAGAAAAAACGTCAGTTCCGTCAGCTGTGGATTGCGCGTATCAACGCAGCAGCTCGTCAGAACGGTATGTCTTATAGCCGTTTCATCAATGGTCTGAAAAAAGCATCCATTGAAATCGACCGTAAGATTCTGGCTGACATCGCTGTATTCGACAAAGTAGCATTCGCTGCTTTAGTTGAAAAAGCGAAAGGTGCTCTGGCTTAATTATTTATTAAGCAATGGAAGAGGGAGTTTTCTCCCTCTTTTATTTTGTCTAAATTTGTGGCTTAATGATATAAATTCAATAAGTTAATATTTTAAGAGACATTATCCATGTTAAATATCGCTTTTTTCCGTTTTCTTTTTTTTACTTTAGCGCCTAATTCTAGGGGGCTTTTGCGCGTAAGAAAAGAAACGAAAAGTAGCGCCTGAGCCTCCAATATGGAGGCTTTTTTGTTTTCAGATCCCAATACTGGGTTAGAAACCAAAAAGGGCAATTTTATTCGTCATCATTGATAACAACTAATAGACCTCATCAGGTCAAAGGAAGAGGAAACGATGCCACATCTCGCTGAACTCGTTGCTCAAGCTAAAGCAGCTATCGAAGAGGCACAGGATGTTGCTGCGCTGGATTCGGTTCGTGTTGAATACTTGGGGAAAAAAGGTCATTTAACGCTTCAGATGTCCACGCTGCGCGACTTACCCGCGGAAGACCGTCCAGCTGCAGGGGCTGTCATTAATCAGGCTAAACAAGAGGTTCAACAAGGGCTGAACACTCGTAAAGACTATCTTGAATCAGCATTATTAAACGAACGTTTATCAGCTGAGAAAATTGATGTGTCTTTGCCTGGTCGCCGTATTGAAAACGGTGGTCTACACCCAGTAACTCGTACAATTGAACGTATTGAAACTTTCTTTGGCGAATTAGGGTTTTCAGTAGAATCAGGTCCTGAAATCGAAGATGATTATCATAACTTTGATGCGTTGAATATTCCTGCACATCACCCGGCAAGAGCCGACCATGATACTTTCTGGTTTGATGCGAAACGTTTACTGCGTACACAAACATCAGGTGTACAAATTCGTACCATGCAAGATAAACAGCCACCTATTCGCATCATCGCACCAGGTCGCGTATATCGTAATGATTACGATCAGACTCATACTCCGATGTTCCATCAAGTTGAAGGTCTAATTGTTGATAAAGACATTAGCTTTACCAATTTAAAAGGAACATTACACGATTTCCTGAAAAACTTTTTTGAAGAAGATATGGAAATTCGTTTCCGTCCTTCTTATTTTCCATTCACAGAGCCTTCTGCAGAAGTCGATGTAATGGGTAAGAATGGTAAATGGTTAGAAGTGTTGGGCTGCGGTATGGTTCACCCAAATGTATTACGTAATGTCGGTATCGATCCTGAGGTTTATTCAGGTTTTGCGTTCGGTATGGGTATGGAACGTCTGACTATGTTACGTTACGGTGTCACCGATTTACGTTCATTCTTCGAAAACGATCTTCGTTTCCTCAAACAGTTTAAATAAGGTGGGATTATCTCATGAAATTCAGTGAACTTTGGTTACGTGAGTGGGTAAACCCAGCGATTAGTAGCGAAGCGCTTTCTGAACAACTAACAATGGCTGGCCTTGAGGTTGATGGCGTGGAAGCTGTTGCGGGTGATTTTCACGGTGTGTTTGTCGGTGAAGTTGTTGAATGTGGACAACACCCTAATGCGGATAAATTACGTGTAACGAAAGTTAACGTAGGCGGTGACAGATTACTCGATATTGTTTGTGGCGCACCTAACTGTCGCCAAGGGCTAAAAGTTGCGGTTGCAACAATTGGGGCTGTATTACCCGGCGATTTCAAAATTAAAGCAGCAAAACTCCGTGGTGAACCCTCTGAAGGTATGTTGTGCTCATTTTCTGAATTAGCAATTTCAGAAAATCATGAAGGAATTATTGAATTACCTGCTGATGCACCTATTGGCATGGATATCCGTGAATACTTAAAATTAAATGATAATGCGATTGAAATTAGTATTACCCCAAATCGTGCTGACTGTTTAGGTATTTTGGGTGTTGCTCGTGATATTGCTGTTATCAATAAAATGGAATGCCAATTACCTGATATGTCGCCAGTTATGGCAACTTCTTCAGCAACATTCCCTGTACGTGTTGAAGCGCCAGAAGCGTGCCCACGTTATTTAGGGCGAGTTTTCACTAATGTGAATGTGAAAGCAAAAACACCATTATGGATGCAAGAAAAATTACGTCGTGGTGGGATCCGTTCTATTGATCCAATAGTTGATATAACCAACTTGGTTCTACTTGAAATGGGTCAACCGTTACACGCGTTCGATCTTGATCGCGTTGAAGGTGCTGTTGTCGTTCGTATGGGTAAAAACGGTGAGAAACTGACTTTACTCGATGGCAATGAAATTACATTAAAAGATGATGTATTAGTTATTGCTGACGAAAAACAAGCATTAGGTATGGCAGGTATTTTCGGTGGCGAATCATCAGGTGTTAATGAAGAAACGAAAAATGTCTTCTTAGAGTGTGCATTTTTCTCTCCATTGGCTATCACAGGCCGAGCACGTCGTTATGGCTTACATACGGATGCTTCCCATCGTTTTGAGCGTGGTGTTGATTCGGAACTGCAATACAATGCGATTGAACGTGCAACTAAGTTACTGTTAGAAATTTGTGGTGGTGACGTTGGCGAAGTGATTGATGTAACCAATAAAGCACATTTACCAAATATCGCACCAATCAAATTAACACGTAAAAAATTAGACCGTTTATTAGGTCATGTGATTAATGATGAACAAGTTTTAGATTCGTTAACTCGCTTAGGTTTCAACGTCTCTGTTGAAAATGATGGCTGGGTAGCAACTGTTCCTTCATGGCGTTTTGATGTTCAAATCGAAGAAGATCTGATTGAAGAAGTTGCCCGTATTTACGGTTACAACAATATTCCAGATGTACCATTACGCGCTGATTTGGTGATGACTAATCACCGTGAAGCGAACTTATCATTAAAACGCGTTAAAACAATGCTAGTAGACAACGGTTTCCAAGAAGCCATTACTTATAGCTTTGTTGATCCTAAGATCCAATCTTTGTTACATCCAAATGAAGAAGCATTAATTTTGCCTAATCCGATTTCAGCGGATATGTCAGCAATGCGACTGTCTCTATTAACCGGATTATTGACTACGACTGTATATAATCAGAACCGTCAACAATCTAGAGTTAGGTTATTTGAAGCAGGTCTGCGTTTTGTTCCTGATAATCAAGCAGAATATGGAATACGTCAGGAACTTATGCTAGCGGGTGTGATCGCGGGCAACCGTTATGAAGAACATTGGAGTTTAGAGAAGCAAACTGTTGATTTCTTTGATTTGAAAGGTAATATTGAATCAATTCTGGAATTGACAGGCCAGCTAGATGAAATTACATTTAAACCAGCTAATCATTCAGCACTTCATCCGGGACAAAGTGCTGGGATTTATCTGAGAAATGAATATATTGGCTGTATTGGCGTTGTTCATCCAGAGCTTGAACGTAAACTTGACTTAAACGGTCGTACGGTAGTATTCGAAATACGTTGGAATGCAATTGCAAATCGCAGTTTGCCACAAGCAAAAGCAATTTCTCGTTATCCTTCGAATCGTAGAGATATCGCTGTAGTTGTTCCGAATGATGTTGCTGCAGAGGATATTTTAGCCGAATGTAAGAAAGTTGGCGGAAATCAAATAGTTGGCATAAACTTATTTGACGTGTATTGTGGTAAGGGAGTAGCAGAGGGTTATAAAAGCCTCGCTATTAGCATAATCTTGCAGGATATCGAGCATACACTGGAAGAAGATGAGATTGCTGCAACAGTGAGTAATTGTGTAGCAGCATTGAAACAGCGATTCCAAGCATCCTTGAGGGACTAGACCTATGGCGCTTACAAAAGCTGAAATGGCAGAAAATCTGTTTGAAAAACTTGGTGTTAGCAAACGCGATGCAAAAGACCTTGTAGAATCCTTTTTTGAGGAAGTGCGTCGTTCTCTTGAAAACGGAGAACAGGTGAAGCTATCTGGATTCGGCAACTTTGACCTGCGTGATAAAAATCAGCGCCCAGGTCGTAATCCGAAAACTGGGGAAGATATTCCTATTACAGCTCGCCGTGTTGTTACTTTCCGCCCAGGACAAAAGTTAAAAAGCCGGGTTGAAAGCGCAACACCAAAAGAATAATATTTAAAAACATCCAAAACGGCTTTCTTTGAAAGCGTTTTTTTATCGTTATTATCTGTATCTTATTTTGATGATAAACGTATTAGGATGTTTACATTTATCAATATAATCTGAATAGCTATTTCATCTAAATAGAAATATTTTTATTTTTCATTATCTTTCTTTTTATTCTTATTTTGACTCTTTCTTTTTAACCCTTGTTTCTATCAACATTATAATCATTAATTCTAATATTCCTTCTTTACTAGAAACAGGCTTACATGTTCTAAATTTAGGTTTTCATCATTGAATGCGAACGTGTTATGTTGCTAAAAATTATTTTATAAATAAAAACAGTAAAGCCCATTGTTTTATGAATAGGGAATGAAATGAATAAAGAAGTTAATCCCCTGATAAAATTGACTAAAAGACAACGCATTGATGACAGAAAAAAACTGTTTTTAATGGCGTTAGTATTATGTTTTTTGTTTGTTTTTTCTCTCTCTGTTGGTGAGATTTTGTTATTTCCAGATCAATGGTTAACAGATGAAGCCCATTTATTTGTTTGGCAACTCCGTTTACCAAGAGTACTTGCAGTTATGGCGGTGGGTGCTAGTCTAGCAATTGCTGGTGCTATTATGCAGGCTTTATTTCAAAACCCACTTGCAGAGCCGGGATTATTAGGGGTAAGCAGTGGTGCGGGAGTGTGCGTTGTATTACTTATTGTTTTACAAATTGGTTTAAGTCCTTGGTTAATAAGTAGTGCAGCGATATTTGGTGCATTAGGGATCACTCTCTTATTAATGTTCTTTACTCGAATAAAAAAGCTATCTAATGCTCAATTACTATTAATAGGTGTGGCACTAGGCGTTATGGCGAGTGCAATAATGACTTGGCTTGTTTACTTCAGTTCGGCTTTAGATTTAAGACAATTAATGTATTGGTTGATGGGGAGTTTTAGTGGCATTGATTGGCGCCATCAAATCTTATTTTGGGTCCTTATACCCATTATCTTAATTCTTATTCTACAAGCAGACGTTCTTAATTATTTATCGTTGGGTTCATTCAGAGCAAAGCAATTAGGTATATCTGTCAATCAATGGCGAAATTGGTTTATTTTAGCTGTTGGGATATTGATAGGGTTGAGCGTTGCTTTGGCGGGCGCCATAAGCTTTGTAGGACTTGTTGTTCCGCATTTATTAAGGCTATGTGGATTAACTCATTATAAAACGCTACTACCAGCGTGTGCGCTTGCTGGTGGTGGATTATTATTACTTGCTGATCTGCTATCTCGTTTGATTTTAAATGGTGCAGAAGTTCCGATTGGCGTGATTACCGCAACGCTTGGTGCGCCTATATTTATCTGGTTATTGGCAACAAAAGAGATGGGACGTTTGTAATATGATGTTACTTAAACTTGATAATTTAAGTGTTAACAAACGAATTAACGCATTTACAGAGCAAGTTAATTATGGAGAGCGCGTCCACTTAATTGGTGCTAATGGTGCGGGAAAAAAGTACACTCTTAATGGCGATCGCTGGAGAGCTTCCATTTAGTGGTGAAATTATTCTAAACGAAACCTCAATAAAACATTATAAATATAATGATCTTTCTAGAATACAGAGCATTGTTATACAACAATTGGAAGCTTTGCCATTTATGCCTGTTTTTCATTATCTCTCGCTATATCATAAATTGTCGAAAATGGATGCACAGCAATTAAATAATCTGTTAAATGATTTTAAAATTGATAAATTATTGTCAAAAAATATTCATCATTTATCGGGAGGTGAATGGCAGAGGGTTAGAATTGTTGGTGTATTTATTCAATTATGGTCAAGTTATGATTTAAAAGGAAAATTAATGTTACTTGATGAACCAACAAATAATTTAGATGTCGTACAGTTGGCAATTTTAGACAAGTGGATTGAGAAAATTTTGCCAACAAGGTGGTGCCGTTATTATGAGTACACATAATTTGAATCATTCTTATCAAAAAGCAGATAGAATTTGGCTCATAAAAAATGGATGTTTGGTCAAGTCTTGTGCTCCCGTGCTTTTGTTGGACGAAAATTTATTATCTACTACATTTAATGCAAATATTAAGTGCATCAATGATGTTGATCATATTGACTGGCTGGTTTTGCAATAATATGGTTGTTATTAAGTTCATCCCAAGGTAATTATTAAGGTTTTTTTAATATTTTCTTAATAAGGCGGATGTCGGTGAGCAATAGTTTGTATATAATTGTTTTTTATTCATTGATTAATTAGGCTACATTTTTATGAGTCACTTCCTTCCTTTCTCTCGCCCTGCGATTGGCGATGAAGAAATCAAAGCCGTTGAGGATGTACTGCGTTCAGGTTGGATTACAACAGGCCCTCAAAATCATCAATTAGAGCAAAATTTTTGTGAAAAATTTGGTAGCAAACATGCTATCGCGGTTTGTTCTGCTACTGCTGGTATGCATGTTGTTTTAATGGCGATGGGAATTGGTGCTGGTGATGAAGTGATCACTCCATCACAAACGTGGGTTTCAACGATAAATATCATTACGTTACTTGGCGCAGAACCCGTGATGGTTGATGTCGACCGTGATACCTTGATGGTGAGTGCAGAAGACGTCAAAAAAGCGATTACGCCTAGAACGAAAGCAATTATTCCCGTTCATTATGCAGGTGCACCTTGCGATCTTGATGCATTAAGAAAAGTTGCACAAGAAGCAGGGATCCCTCTTATTGAAGATGCTGCGCATGCTATTGGGACTCGATATAAAAATGAATGGATTGGTGAAAAAGGAACTTCTATCTTCTCTTTTCACGCAATTAAAAACGTAACTTGTGCAGAAGGTGGATTGGTTGTTACGGATAATGACGAATTAGCCAATAGAGTACGTTGCTTAAAATTCCACGGTTTAGGGGTAGACGCCTTTGATAGACAAATTCAAGGTCGTAAGCCTCAAGCGGAAGTTGTTGAACCTGGCTACAAATATAACTTATCTGATATTCATGCTGCGATTGCCGTGGTGCAATTAGGTCGTTTAGATGAAATGAATGCTAAACGCGCTGAATTAGTTGCACTGTATCGTGAAAAACTCAAAGACGCTCCATTAGAAATGTTGAGTGTCCCTGAATATTCACATCTGCATGCAAATCACCTATTTATGGTGAGAGTCGATAAAAATGCTTGTGGTATCGATCGTGATACCTTTATGGAAAAATTGAAGCAAAAAGATATTGGGACAGGGCTTCATTTCCGTGCTGCGCACACACAAAAATATTATCGTGAGCGCTATCCTTCTTTATCCCTTCCTCAATCAGAATGGAACTCTGCAACGTTATGCTCGCTGCCGCTGTTTCCTGATATGAGTCATGAAGATGTTATTCGCGTTGTCAATGCGATCAATGAAATTCTTTCGGAGCATATTTAAGTGTCAACATTTGAAAAAATCAAAAAAAGTATCGGTTGTAATTCCCGTTTATAACGAGGAAGAAAGCCTTCCTCAGCTTTTAGAACGTACCATAAAGAGCTGTAAACAATTAGAACAAGAATATGAACTGATCCTTGTTGATGATGGTAGTAGTGACAATTCAGCTAAGATGTTAGAAGAAGCCGCTGCAATTGAAGAAAATCACGTTATTGCAATTATTTTAAATCGTAATTACGGTCAACACTCCGCCATTATGGCGGGTTTTAATCAGGCTGATGGTGATTTAGTGATCACATTAGATGCTGATTTACAAAATCCACCGGAAGAGATCCCAAGACTTGTCGCGACGGCTGAAGAAGGGTATGACGTTGTTGGAACACGTCGCCGTAATCGTCAAGATTCATGGTTCCGTAAAACCGCTTCAAAAATGATCAACTCCATGATCACTAAAGCAACCGGTCGCTCTATGGGAGATTATGGTTGTATGTTGCGAGCCTATCGTCGCCATATTGTTGATGCGATGTTACAGTGTCACGAAAGAAGTACATTTATTCCTATTCTTGCGAACACATTCGCTCGTCGTACTATTGAAATCGATGTTGCACACGCAGAGCGTGAATATGGCGATTCAAAATACAGTTTTTTAAAACTGATTAACTTAATGTACGACTTATTGACTTGTCTTACCACGGCACCATTACGTTTATTAAGCATTGTCGGCAGCGTGATCGCTGTATCTGGCTTTGTCTTAGCCTTATTGTTAATTATTTTACGTATTATTTTCGGTGCAATGTGGGCTGCTGAAGGTGTATTCACACTTTTTGCAATCTTATTTATGTTTATCGGAGCGCAGTTCGTTGCAATGGGCTTATTAGGTGAGTATATAGGCCGAATTTATAATGATGTAAGAGCGCGTCCTCGGTATTTTATCCAAAAAGTGGTTGGCGTTAATAAACCCAACGAAGATCAGGAAAAAGACTAATGAAAGCAATAGTATTTGCCTATCATGATATTGGCTGTGTTGGTTTAAAAGCACTTGAAAAAGCAGGTTATGATATTCAAGCTGTATTTACCCACACTGACGATCCTAATGAAAATCATTTCTTCTCATCTGTTGCTCGTGTGAGTGCAGAAATGGGGTTGACAGTATTTGCCCCCGAAAATGTCAATCATCCATTGTGGATTGAACGTGTTCGTGAAATGAAGCCTGATGTCATCTTTTCTTTCTATTATCGTCACATGTTAAGTGATGAGATCCTGAATTTGGCACCTAAAGGCGCATTTAATTTACACGGTTCTTTATTACCAAAATATCGTGGTCGTGCACCAATTAACTGGGCGATTGTGAACGGTGAAACAGAAACGGGTGTTACTCTGCATAAAATGACAGCGAAAGCGGATGCAGGTGATATCATCGCTCAAGAAAAAGTCACTATTGCAGATAATGATACTTCTCTGATTTTACATGAAAAAGTAAGAGAAGCTGCTGATAAGTTACTTTCTAACACATTACCCCATATTGCATCAGGAAATTATTCAACAACTGCGCAAGATGAAAGCCAAGCAACTTATTTTGGCCGTCGTTGCGCTGATGATGGTTTAATCGACTGGAACGTAGATGCAAAAACAGTTCACAACTTAGTACGTGCTGTTACAGAACCCTATCCAGGTGCATTCACTTTCTTAGGTGAACGTAAAATGATTATTTGGCGTTCACGCGTTGTTGCTGATAATCAAGATAAACGCCCTGGTACTGTCATTTCAACAGAACCTTTAGTGATTGCGTGTGCGAAAGGTGCAATTGAAGTCGTTACTGGACAAAGTGAAAATGGGCTTTATGTTCAAGGAAGTCGTTTAGCGGCTGAAATGGGCATTGTGACTGATGTTCGTGTTGGACCGAAAGCAACGGCACAAGTTAAACGTCGTAAACGTGTTTTAATTTTAGGTGTAAATGGCTTTATTGGTAACCATTTAACCGAGCGTCTATTGAAAGATGGTAACTATGATATCTATGGTATGGATATTGGTTCTTCTGCAATTGAGCGCTTTATCGGTAATCCACGTTTCCACTTTATTGAAGGCGACGTGAGCATTCATACAGAATGGATTGAATACCACATTAAAAAATGTGACGTTATTCTGCCATTAGTGGCTATTGCAACACCAATTGAATATACCCGTAATCCACTACGTGTATTTGAATTAGACTTTGAAGAAAACTTAAAAATAGTACGTTACTGCGTTAAATATAATAAACGTATTATTTTCCCATCCACATCAGAAGTTTATGGTATGTGTGATGATAAAGAATTTGACGAAGATAATTCACGCCTGATTGTTGGTCCAATAAATAAACAACGTTGGATTTACTCTGTATCTAAACAATTATTAGACCGAGTTATTTGGGCTTATGGTGCTAAAGATGGTCTGAAATTTACATTATTCCGTCCATTTAACTGGATGGGACCTCGTTTAGATAACTTAAATTCAGCTCGTATCGGTAGCTCTCGTGCAATCACACAATTAATTCTGAACTTAGTGGAAGGTTCACCAATTAAATTGGTTGATGGTGGTGAACAAAAACGTTGTTTCACGGATATCAATGATGGTATTGAAGCCTTGTTCCGTATTATTGAAAACCGTGATAACAAATGTGACGGCCAAATTATCAATATTGGTAACCCAACTAACGAAGCAAGTATTCGCGAATTAGCAGAAATGCTGTTAGATTGCTTTGAGAAACATGAGTTACGTGGTCACTTCCCTCCATTTGCGGGCTTTAAAAAGATTGAAAGTAGCAGTTACTATGGTAAAGGTTACCAAGATGTTGAACACCGTAAGCCAAGCATTAAGAACGCAGAGCGTTTATTGGATTGGAAACCAAGTATTGAAACTCGTCAAACAGTAGAAGAAACATTAGATTTCTTCTTACGTGGCGCAGTTGAAGAATTAGGCACTAAATAGGAATAAATAATGAAGAAAGTGGGTTTGAGAGTTGATGTGGATACTTATCAAGGAACGAAACAAGGTATTCCACAACTGCTGGATGTATTTGCCAGACATAACATTCATGCCAGCTTCTTCTTTAGTGTTGGTCCAGATAATATGGGGCGCCATTTATGGCGCCTTTTAAAGCCCAAATTTTTATGGAAAATGCTGAGATCTAATGCTGCATCGCTGTATGGCTTAGATATTTTATTAGCAGGAACAGCATGGCCTGGCAAAAAAATCGCTAAAAATTTAGGTTATTTGATGAAGAAAACCCAAGATGCGGGACATGAAGTGGGATTGCATTCATGGGATCATCAAGGTTGGCAGGCAAACGTTGGACGCTGGTCAACAGAAGAATTAATGCAACAAGTTCGTTTAGGTGTTGAAGCACTGGAAAAAGCACTTGAAAACCCTGTAAAATGTTCGGCAGTTGCTGGATGGCGAGCAGATGAACGCGTATTAACAGTTAAAGAAACTTTTCAATTCGATTACAATAGCGATTGTCGAGGAACGCATCCTTTTAGGCCTATTTTGGAAAATGGTTCTATCGGTACGGTGCAAATTCCAGTAACATTACCAACTTATGATGAAGTCGTTGGTACAAAGGTAAAGGATGAAGATTTTAATCAATTTATTATTGATGAAATCAAAAAAGACAACGGAATACCTGTTTATACTATCCACACCGAAGTTGAAGGAATGTCAAAAGCTGCTCAATTTGAGCAATTATTGGCAATGATTGCAAATGAAGGCATCGAATTCTGTCCGTTAAGCGATTTATTACCACAAGATAAAGAAATGCTTCCGATGGGTAAAGTTGTTCGATCTGACTTTCCAGGTCGAGAAGGCTGGTTAGGGTGCCAACAAGAGGTCTAACGAAACTATGTTGAATAACCGGGCGAGTAAAATCGGGGCCATCCTCTTGGCTCTTTTTTTTGTTCTTACCTACTTATTTCCATTGAACAGCCGGTTATTATGGCAACCAGATGAAACGCGTTATGCGGAAATTAGCCGAGAAATGGTGGTGAGCGGAAACTGGATTGTTCCCCATATGCTCGATATTCGCTATTTTGAGAAGCCCGTAGCGGGTTACTGGATCAATAATGTTAGCCAATTAATTTTTGGTCACACTAATTTTGCGGTACGTTTTGGCTCCGTTATATCTATTCTCTTAAGCACATTGCTTGTTTATTTATTGGCAAGAATGATGTGGCGTAACCGCCAAGTCGCTTTTGTCTCTAGCTTAATCTATTTATCCATGTTCTTAGTGTTTAGTGTAGGCACCTACAGTGTATTAGATCCTATGTTGGCACTTTGGGTTACTGCAAGTATGGTTTGTTGTTTCTGGGCGCTTAAAGCGACCACAGTAAAAACACGAATATTGGCGTGGATAACATTAGGACTTGCATGTGGTATGGCATTTATGACCAAAGGATTCTTAGCGTTAGCTATCCCGGTCATTGTTATGATACCTATCACTTTGTATCAAAAACAATTTACGCAAATGTTGCTCTATGGCTTACTGGCCGTATTTAGTGCTGCATTAATTAGTTTGCCATGGGCATTGGCTGTTGCAAAAGCAGAACCTGATTATTGGCATTACTTCTTCTGGGTTGAACATATTCAACGTTTTTCGGGTGAAGATGCTCAACATAGTTCTCCATTTTGGTACTATATTCCAGTTGTCTTATTAGGTGTTATCCCTTGGCTTGGATTGCTTCCAGGTGCATTAATGAGTGCTTGGAAGAAAAGACGTAAACGTCCTGAATTATTCTTCTTATTATGCTGGTTTGTTGTTCCATTCTTATTTTTTAGTATTGCGAAAGGTAAACTACCGACTTATATGCTGCCATTTATGGCACCGCTAGCAATGCTAATGGCGAAATATGGCGTAGATTGTGCTCGAAAATTTAGAATGAAAGCGCTACGTATTAACGGTTATATTAATATTTTTATTGGCGTTGCTGCTGTTATCGCTATTTTAGTCATCCAACTTGCCTCTTCAAAGCCTATTTATATGCCATATGAATGGTCGAAATGGGTATTAGCTATAGTGGCATTCTCATTATGGGGCATAATTGGCTATCTTTGCTCCACACTTAATGGAAAACATTGGTTGTGGGCGGCATCTTGTTCACTTGGCGTAAGCTTATGTATTGGTCAGGCAATACCAAATAGCAGTGTGGATGGAAAGTTGCCTCAAGAATTTATTCGCCAAAATATAGAGGCATTAAACGCAAGCAAATACATTGTGAGCAATAGTGTTGGTATTGGGGCAGGATTGGCGTGGGAGTTACAGCGTAGTGATATCTATCTTTATGAAAGAACAGGTGAATTAACTTATGGTGTTGAAAAGTATCCAGATTCTCAACACAAATTAATTAAACCTGATAATTTTGCTCAGTGGTTAGAAAAAGCGAGGAAAGAAGGGAATGTTTCAGTTGTTATTTCCTTTAAAGATCCTAAGAAATTAGCACAATTGCCAAGACCTGAAGAGTTGGTGACAAATCATCGCGTTGCTATTTTAACTTATGAGAAACGTAATTGATGTCATTTGTTTTATTGCTAATCGTGAGCTTTTTGACCTGCATTGGACAAGTATGTCAAAAACAGGCAGTGGTTAGCTGGCAAAGTGACTCATTAACAAAAGCCAGAAAAACGATCTTCTGGCTTTTTGTTGCTATTGCAATGCTTGGTTTGGGGATGCTATTTTGGTTACGATTATTACAAATCCTCCCGCTAAGTATTGCTTATCCTATGTTAAGTATTAATTTTATTGTAGTGACATTAATTGGTCAGTTTGTTTATAAAGAGCCCGTTAATATAAGGCATTGGATTGGTATCGCGTCAATTATGGTTGGTATTGTATTGATGAGTATGCAAGCATGAAAGGCTATCTATGGGCAATTGGAAGCGCACTATTAGTAACAGCGGCTCAATTGCTATTAAAATTTGGCATGTCTGAATTGCCGGATTTACAACTAGAAAAGCAGTGGTTTGATTTTTCATGGCTATGGGGCAATATAACGCCACTCGCTATCGTGTTTGCTGGTCTTGTTGGTTATGTCCTTTCTATGGTGTGTTGGCTATTCACTTTACGTACCATTCCTTTAAATAAAGCCTATCCGCTGATCAGCTTAAGTTATGTATTTGTTTATATTCTTGCAGTGATATTACCTTGGTTTCAAGAAACACCCTCATGGACAAAAACAGCAGGTGTTGTATTTATCATGGTTGGTGTGTGGTTAATAAGCCAAAAAACGAAAGAAGCGCAATCACACTAACATAATGATGATCGAATTTATTTTCTGAACTCTGTTGTTAATCGTGCTATTTATTCTACCAATCGTCACTCATTCATCTTCAATAACTTGTTTTTGCTTAAAAAAGCAGATAGATTTTAAAATCTATGATAGCAATAAGGTGGATGCAATGAGAAAGTCCGTTTTTTATCCTTTCTTACTCTGTATTATTCTGTTGGCTGGATGTTCATCAACTCCATCTAAGCGTATTCCACCAGCGCCTCCATTAAAAACACAACTTTCCGATCCTATCATGGTGATAGTGCAATTAAAATCGCAACTCGAGCAATGGTATGGTACGCCATATAGTTATGGTGGAATGACGCCTTCGGGCATTGATTGCTCAGGCTTTGTGTATAAAACTTACAGTGATCGCTTTGATATAAAGCTTCCCCGAATGACCATTGATCAAACTAAATATGGTACACAAATCAGTAAAAGTGATTTAATGCCAGGTGATTTGGTTTTCTTCAAAACCGGTGGCGGTGAAAATGGGCTTCATGTCGGTATTTATGATACTGATAATACATTTATCCATGCATCAACTAGCAAAGGCGTAACGCGTTCATCCCTTGATAATGTCTATTGGAAAAAGACATTCTGGCAAGCTCGTCGATTGTAGTTTCGTGCCATTTAACAGCCTAATATATTGAGAGTTATGGTATCTTATACCTTATTTTCTTCATATAGGTATTCCTTATGTCAGGCAAATTGCGTTTGTTAATTTCCGAGTCTTTTGATCCTTGGTTTAACCTTGCTGTTGAAGAGTGTATTTTTAGACAAATGCCCGCTGATCAACGCGTACTATTTCTTTGGCGTAACGATAATACGGTAGTTATTGGGCGAGCACAAAATCCATGGAAAGAGTGTAATACCCGTAAAATGGATGAAGATGGTGTTAAATTAGCGCGCCGTTCAAGTGGTGGTGGTGCTGTTTTCCATGATCTTGGCAATACCTGTTTTACCTTTATGGCAGGAAAGCCAGAATATAATAAAACGATTTCAACTCAAATTATTCTTAATGGGTTATTAAAAGCGGGGATTAATGCTACGGCATCAGGACGTAACGATTTAGTGGTTCCCCAAGATGAGGGCGAAAGAAAGGTTTCTGGATCAGCCTATAAAGAGACTAAAGATCGTGGTTTTCATCATGGCACATTATTAATAAATGCTAACTTATCTAGATTAGCTAATTATCTCAATCCAGATCCGAAAAAGCTTCAAGCTAAAGGTATCACTTCTGTACGTTCCCGAGTGGCTAATTTGGTCGAGCTTAAACCTAATATTACTCATGAAGAACTTTGTGAAACTATCACTGAAAGCTTTTTTGAATACTATGGTGAGCGAGTCGATGCTGAGATTATTTCACCGCAAAAGTTACCTGATTTACCTGGTTTTGAAGAAACATTTGCTAAACAAAGTAGTTGGGAATGGAATTTTGGGCAAGCTCCTGCGTTTTCACATCTTTTAGATAATCGTTTTAAATGGGGAGGCGTTGAGCTACATTTTGACGTTGAGCGTGGCAATGTTATTAGAAGCCAAATCTATACAGATAGTTTAGATCCTGCACCATTAGAAACATTATCAGAGATGTTGGTAGGGCAGCGTTATACACCTGGATCCTTAAAAGGGCTTATTGAGCAGCTCATTCAGCGTTATCCTAATAATAAAATGGAGCTTAATGAGCTTCAAGAATGGCTTGTGGCAGCAATAGCGTAATTTTTATTAATGCTAAAAAATAATAAAAAAATAAAAACCAGCTAAAAGAGCTGGTTTTTTCATTAAGAATAATGTGATGCGAAATTGATTAATGATTTTCACATGACATAAAGCAATGAGTGTCTGGCATTTTGCCATTTTCTCTAAATTTAGCGGGTGTAGTATTGAAATGCTTTTTAAAGATACGTGTAAATGTTGCTTGAGAGCTAAAGCCATACATTAAAGCAATATCTAAAATAGACATGTCTTTTTTCTTGTAATGATTTAGCGGCTTCTAATAAGCGACGTTTACGAACATACTCGCCTAATGTGCAGCCTTTAAAATCTTTAAAAATACGCTGCAAGTGCCACTTCGAGTAGCCGCTTTTATTTGCTATCGTATCGATTTTTATACCTTCGTTACGTTGTAACTGGGTTTCTAACCATTTCAGAATATCATTAACGACATTTTCAGCCATAAAACCTCCCACAAAAATGGTGGGGACACGATGCCCAAGTAAATAGAATAGTAACGTATGTTATTTATAACCTATTTTAAGCATGGGGAAAATAACAGGTAGGCAAAAAGTGCTTTTCGTGATTGATAATCATTATCACAATGATAGGTGTATCTTATATAGTTCAACCAAGGTTCAGTTTATTGAATCTTTCAGGTTAAAAATGTTATTTTGTATGACTTTTACTTTGTTGAATTTATTGATTTATTTTTTTCAACTTAATAGCACTGTTATACCTTTTATTTTTTAACTCTGTTATATTTTTTTGTGTGAAATAAAAGCTAATCATTGATTAAGGTGTATTTTAAAGTCAATTAATTTGATTAAATGTCGAAAAATTAAAATAAGATTTATTAATCAATTAAAGGGGGCTTTTTACTCTTTTATTTTCAATTTGATAAGTTTATTGAGAATAAATTAACCAAGCCAACTCTTAGAAAGTAATGCTAAAAGGTGGCTTGGTCATAAAATTTTACCGACGTAGAAAGACTTGAGGATATAAATGTTCTGGATGAGTATTCACACTCACATCTGCGCCATACCATTTTTGAATATTTTCTGTTGTGAGTACACTGTATGGCGTACCTTCACAAACTAACTTTCCTTGATGCAATAATAGAATTCTATCAGCATAAAGAGACGCTAAATTAAGATCATGCAAAACACAGCACACCATAAGATTTTGTGTTTTTGCCAATTGTTTTAATAAACGTAAACTGTGTTGCTGGTGGTAAAGATCAAGTGCAGAGGTCGGTTCATCGAGGAACAATGCAGCATCTTGTGGTGTAGGGTGCCATAATTGCGCTAATACTCTAGCAAGTTGCACTCGCTGTTGTTCCCCTCCTGATAACTGGCGATAGTCTCTATCCTTAAATTTTAAACAATCTATTTGGCGTAGTGCGGTTTCAATGGCGATTTTTTTATGTTGCTGACCATGAGGTGTTCTTCCCATGGCAACCAACTTCTTCGACTGAAAATGAAAATGAGAGCTGACTATTTTGTCGCATAACAGCGCGGTTTTGCGCTAATTGTTGGCTATTCCATTGTGAATAGGTTTTTTGTTTAAAATAACATAGGCCTTGTGTTGGTCTTATATAGCCTGTTAATAAGCGTAATAGCGATGACTTTCCAGCACCATTCGGCCCAATAATGGTAACTAATTCTCCAGCATTAAGTGAAAGTGACACATCATCAATAATCGTCTTATTGCCAATTTGGTGAGTTAAATGATTTCCATAAAGTAATGGTGTGTTTTGTTTTTCGATCATGACATTCTTCCTGCGGGTTGTCGTAAGATAAGCCAAAGGAAATAAGGGCCACCAATTAATCCTGTAATAAGCCCCACAGGGATTTCTGCTGGAGATACCAGTGTTCGTGATAATGTATCAGCTGCGAGTAAGAGCGTAGCACCACCTAAGATAGTGGCTGGTAATAGCCATACATGATTACTACCAATACGTATACGAATAAGGTGTGGAATTACAAGTCCAATAAAT
Organism: Shigella sp. FC1967; assembly: GCF_001743005.1. Classification (NCBI taxonomy): domain Bacteria; kingdom Pseudomonadati; phylum Pseudomonadota; class Gammaproteobacteria; order Enterobacterales; family Enterobacteriaceae; genus Shigella; species Shigella sp. FC1967. The sequence goes on from NZ_MIIZ01000832.1 coordinate 25,309, forward strand.
CCAATAACGCCACTTAAAGCGACAGCACAGCCAATTAAGATGGCGCTAAGCAGTAGTAAAATAAACTTGGTTCTTCTTACATTTAGTCCTAAATAATGCGCTTCTTCATCACCAAGTTGTAATAGGTTTAATTTATGACTTTGCCAACATGCCAAAATACTGACAGGAATGATTACAAGGGTTGCAATGGATAAGGTTTTCCAATCAATCTGGCTTAATGAACCCATCATCCAAAGAGAGAATTGACGTAATTGTTGATCAGTGCTGATATAACTTAATACACCAATAAAAGACATGCATAGTGCATTGATAGCAATCCCAGCAAGCAATAATCGTGCTAAATTACCGTCACTCAATTGGTGTAATGAGAAGATAATCATTGCCACAATTAAACCGCCAATAAAGGCGGCGATAATATGACTGTAAAATGCAAAGGCGGGTGAAAAAGAGAACGGTAGAATAATCACAATGGCTACCATTAGTGCAGCACCACTACTAATACCAAGTAAACCAGGATCAGCTAATGAGTTTCTAAATAATCCCTGCATTATCGCACCTGATATTGCTAAAGCACCGCCAACGAGAATGGCCAATAATACGCGAGGTAGGCGAATATCTAGCCAAATTTGCCATTCCATATCATCAAAAGAGCTATTCCATAATGTATGAAACGAAAGGGCTAATGCACCGCTATTCACAGAAATTAATGCAACAGTAATAAGCAAAAAGAGTAAAACTAAAAGACTCATCCACGGTGAATGAAAACGAGACATTATTGCTCCAACGCTTGACGAATTTGATGCATGACTTCTGGTGTTGAAAGGGTAAAGCCTAATAATCCCATGTCATCAACAACAACATAATGCTTGTTTTTACCCGCAGGTGTGTATTTTATACCGGGCAATTCCCACAGTTTTTCAATTCCGCCAATACCTTTAATACCTTCTTTGGTGACCAGCAAAATATCAGGTTGGCTTGCAATAACCCCTTCTTGAGAAAGTGGACGATAGCTTGTAAACCCTTGCATAGCATTTTTACCACCGACTAATGAAATAATGGTATCTGCGGCTGTATTTTGACCCGCTGCCATTGGAACAACACCACCATGACTCATGATATAAATGATTTTCTTATTGATAGGCGTGGTTGGAATTTGCTTGATTGAGAGGGCCAGTTTCTCTTTTAATTGATCGCCTTCTTGTTCTTTATTTAAAACAGTCGCAATCGTCTCTATTTTTTCATTAATGGCTTCTAATGAATGTGTACCGGTAATTGTTTTAACAGCGACTCCTGCTTCTTTAATTCGACGTAATGCTAAAGAAGGGCGAGCTAATTCGCTGGTAATGATCAACGTTGGTTTGACAGATAAGATCCCTTCAGGATTTAGCATCCGCATATAACCTACATCAGGAAGTGTTTTCACTTGTTCAGGAACTAAACTAGTGCTGTCTCTTGCGATAATCTGCTCGCCTGCACCTAATGCGAAAACAATTTCTGTAATATCACCACCAATAGTAACAATACGTTCATTGGCTGAAGTGATGAACGATAGGGTGCTACACAGGATCAAAAGAAGCCATTTTTTCATTAAACCATTCTCCGATTAGGCGATTTTAGTGAGGGTATTCACTTGTTCACGCCACTGTTGTTGCTCTGCAGTACCTTCAGTGCGTTGTCCATAGAGTTGAGCAATTTGTTGTCCCTTGTTATCAAAGATTTCAAGGCTGGTAACAAAACCATCTTGAGTTGGTTTACGTGTCACCCAACTTTCTGCGATTTCACTTTCAATTAAATGAAGAGTAAAAGCAGGATTGAAAATATTGATCCAAACTTGTTCGCTATTTTCAAATTGATGAGGAACTAGGCGATCAATTTGTCCTGTAAAAATTTGTACACAACCACGGCTACCGACGAAGATCATGATCTCGTTTTGTGCTTCTTTAGCGAGTTCTAATAAAGTTTTCAGTGCGCTGTTATCGACTTGATAGGCGAGATCGTCAGGAACCGCTTTAAATGCTTGTTGACGACTTAAGTTATTTTCTTTTAGTAGTTTGAAGAATTGGTGAACGTCAGTCATTGAACGCCATTGTTGTTCAAGTTGTTCCGCTAATTCATGACTAACTGGCGTATTTGAGTATGGTTCAACAGGCGTGATATCAAGAGCAGGATTTTCTTCCAATAAGAATGATTGAATAAGTGCATTCCATTCATCCATATTTGTGTTATCTGTCGCATAGATTTTATGTAATGCATCACCATGCATATCAAAGAATTGAATACTATAACGGATCCCTTTTGATGTCTCTTCGGCAAGGGCAAAAATGCTTGACCAATAAGCGAAGAAAAAGCGTAAATCCATTGCTCGGGGATTTAAGATTAAACCTGCGTGATCGCTAAAACGTGCATTTGTGTATTCACCAAGGTGTTCATGAACAGCAATATCATTGCGAGTAATAGCTTTGACTTCACCGACTTTACTTAATGCTTTTAATAATTCTTGTACCTCATTGCGTAAACGCATTGCATCGTGTTCTACGCGTGCGTGCGTGAGTTCAGCTTCACTGATATTTAAGTAAGCAGCAAGATCACGCGCATATGATGCTTTTTTATCCGCTTTAGCTTGCAGGTAGCTCTCATAAAGAGATTTATTCACAGAAACTCCTATTAGATAGTTCGTTGATTTTATTGTTAATTACCACTGATAACTTACCAGTACTTTTGCATTTCGACCTTCTTGAGGAATGCCGGCAGAAGAATAATAAGTTTTATCAAATGCGTTACTCAGTACAAATGAAGTTGTTAACCCTTTTAATGCAGCATTACCTTCATAACGAAGGTAAAAATCATTAACGCCATAACCTGCTTGTTGGCGATGGGTTGGGCGATTAAAACGGTCGTGTTTGGTAAAATCCGTTTTTTTGGTAAATTGACTAATCCAACCGACAGAAAAATCGGTATTGGGTACAGGCACATCAAAGCGATTGGTTAATGTATCTGGCTCAATTGAAGTAATTGAGGCGTTAGTCGCATTATCTTTCCCTTTGGTGTGGTTGTAGGCTAAATCCCAATTAAAGAATTTCGATTGGTAACTCATAGAAACATCCCACCCCCAAATAGTTGCTCTTGAAATATTTGTTGATTGTGTATATCCCTGAAAAATAGAGACATCGGCATCAATATAATCTTTTGCACGAGTATTAAAATGGGCAGCTTTAATTTTCAGATTATCATTATTAGATAATAAATCGTCGAATTGAAAACCGAACCCATATTCAGTAGTTGAATTGGTTTCGGGCTTTAAATTGGGGTTTGGACGCCAATAGTTTGTTGGCGCGCCAGGGAAAGGAGCATCAAAATGTTTCGCGTCGTTATACATCTCACCTAAAGTTGGCGCTCTAAATGCCTGTGAATAAGAAGTATAAAGCATTGACCAGTCAGTCGGTGTGATACTCATTGCCCCTTTTGATGACCATTTATCCGCAGTAATGTCATCATAACGATCGTTTTGACTTTTATATTTGTCAAAACGGGTTCCTAAAATTAAGGAGACAGGTAAATCACGTAAAGTGATTTCATCTTGCACCCAACCTGACATAAATCGAATATCGGCTTGTGGGAAGCTTTCGGCATGTTGGCTCGGTGATTGTTTTTGTTTATAAACCTCACCACCATAAGTCAATCCATGTGATGCAAAGTTGTATGTACCGATTTGTGAGCGGTTTTCGAGTTTTACGCCATAGGTTTTTTGTTCTCGACCTTCAAATCCTTTTTGTTCGGTTTTGGCATTGATATCAACTTCACTGTAATAAGCCTGTGTTTTCAAATTAATCCATTGTAAATCTGAAGGATCAAATTGATAGGTTAACTGAACATCTTTTTGTGTCGTGGTGCGATCCGTTTCTACATTAGCAAGTGTAGGATTCGAGGGAATTTGAGGATTTTTAGGTTGATTTGTATTGTTATGGTAATAGCGGAATTGTCCACTTAATGTGTTGCTATCATCAATTAGCCAACGCCCTTTAGAAAGGAGGTTAATAATGGTTTCATCATTTTGAGCGCGATAACCGCCACCATAACGGATATCACCTTTATCGCGAGCTGATAATGCAACGAGCCCATCAAGATTATCGTGTCTACCAAAAGCTGTAACACCCAAACCTTGGCTATGTTGAGCAGTATTGCCAAGACCAGTAATACGCACGCCACCTTGTTTGTTTTTTGGAAGTAGATCGCTTGCATCAACAGTGTCATAAGCGATAACACCGCCAAGAGCGCCACTACCATATAAAAGTGCAGATGGACCACGAATAACCTCAACTTGTTTTATAAGTAGAGGATCAACAAAAATACTATCGATATGCCCCGTATCTGTTCCTTGGCGTACACCATCTACAAGTGTCAGTATGCCATTTTTACTGTATCCACGCATACTGATGGTTTCACCATTAGTACGGCCCGCACCTGAAATAGAAATCCCAGGTACATGACGAAGTAATTCAGAAGCACTTCCTGCGGTTTCTGACCACGCATTATTATTTTTGATAACCGTTGACATTACGGGTAATGTAAAACTATCGCGTTCATTACCTGTCGCATAAACAGTAAGCACCTCAGAGTTTCTTCCTTCATTAGTTTGTGTTTTCTCTTGTGCAGATACACAAGCAGAAGAGATAGCAACAGCAAGCAAACTAAATTTAATCAATATAGATGGCTGAGACATGCGGATGGATCTCCGTTATTTAATGGGCTGTTAAACAGCCCTTTGTGATATAAATCATTGCTCCTCATCTACCAGCGATAACTGACGGACATTTTGATATTTCTGCCTTCTTGTGGCACACCTAATGCCGAGAAGTACTCTCGATTAAAGGCATTAGTGAGTACCAATGCGGCTTGAACATCTTTATTATTTTGAGATTGATAACTGATTGAGAAATCATGAATGCCATAGCCTGGATATTGAGTAATCAGCTCTTGCATTCGATTTGTTGTTTTGCCTTTTACGTGAGGTGCGCGCCCTTTGTGTGTGCCTTTATTTTCTGTTGCACTGGCAAATTTGCCCGACCATCCTAATGAGAAGGACGTTTTAGCAATAGGCAGTTGAATAAAGGTTGTGAGTATTTCAGGACGAACTGGCGAAATGGTTTCATGTGTGGTTAATTCAAGGGTTTTAGTGCGATTATAGCCTAATCCAATAGATATTAATGGATGTGAATAGCGTAGACCAAGATCAACACCGTCGATAAGTGCTTGAGGAATATTAATCGCTTGTAGATGAAGCTTTTTCGTTAGTACACGAGCATCCCAAATATCATAGGTAATATAATCTATGGCTTTTGTATCAAAATAAGCGGCATTCAGAGAAAATTCATCATTAGCTGTTAATAAGTGTGAAAAAGTCAGTTTTCCACCATATTCCCAAGTGCGGTTTTTTTCAGGACTAAGATTAGGATTTGGGATCCAAAATCCTTTTGCTGTACGACCCAAAATAGCAGGTATTTCAAAATGAAGTGAGTCGTTAAACATTTCATTTAGCGTGGGTACCCTCATATTGGTTGAATATGAGGTATAGAGTTGTAACCATTGTGTTGGTGTAAAGGTTAGTGCAATATTTTTACTAATATTGCTGTCACTTGCTTGATGAAAATCGGGTTTATGTTGTTTAAAATCCTCTAAAAGCACACTTAACTCGCTCTGAGGTTTATTTTTATAATAGTGATAACGTAAACCGGTTGTTAATGCTAAAGGTAAATGTGGTGTCGAGAACTGACTTTCTACCCAGCCCGCAGCATAAAGCATTTTGGCGAGAGGGAAGTTTTTAGCTGCTTGGTTAGAAACCATTTTTTGTTGATAAAATTCTGAACCCAAAGTCATTTTTTGGTTTAATTTATCTGAATAGGAAAATTGAGAGAGGTTCTCAATTTTTAATCCATAAGTTAATTGTGTCCGATCTTCATTTTTACCTATTTTCCCTTGTTGATTTTTTCTGCGTTGATAATCAGAAAGAGAGGTATCAGTCAAAAATGTTTGATTAATATTGAATTGTGAATAATACAAATGACTGGTTAGATTAATCCAATTGTGTGTTTCAGGCTCATAATGATAAGTAATCGAATAATTTTTCTGTTCAGATTTACGTTCTACTTGGTTACTTTTATTTTTTCCAAATCCGCCCATACGATGTAACACTTCTCGCTGAGTGCCTTTATTTTCATAATGTCGAGCTGAAAAAATAAGAGTCTGGTTTTCAGTTGGATAGAGATAAGCTTTAGCAAAAAAGTTATTAACATGTTCGTGATTTTCGAGTTTATCACCATTAGCAAGGCGAATAGGGCCTCGTTGACGTTGGCTGTAAGCAAATAAACCTTCAGCTATATCGTGTCGTCCTGCAATCACACCGCCATAAGTGAAATGCTTATCTGCGGAGGAAAGTGAGGTAAATAATTTGGCGCTGAGTTTTTCATCTATTTTTAATAAACTATGAGGATCAAGTGTTTGAAATGAAACAACGCCGCCCATTGCACCATGACCGTGTAATACGGGGGATGAGCCTTGTTTTATATCAATACGTTTAACTAATGAAGGGTCGAGAAAAATACCACCTAAATTGTTGATAGTAGTTTCTAAAGGTTGCTCGATACCATCGACTAAAATCTTGACGCCTTTTTGATCGTATCCTCGCATCAGAATATTCGCGCCATTTGTGATACCCGTTCCTGATAATGTCACACCAGCAACATCTTTTAACATTTCTCCCGCAGTGGATGCGGTTTGTGTTTTAGCTGAAGAAGCATCAATAACAGAGCGAAAATCTGAGGTTCGATCGTCGTTATAGCCAATAACAGTAAGAGAGTCCGTTCCTGTATTTTCAAGATGTGCAGAGGCAATAGGGGAATACAGCAGACAAAGTGCTGTTGCTATACCTGAATATTTGAAATGTTTTTTCAGCATACACATACCATAAATGTCCATAAAAAGTCCTTGTATATGGAGTTATTTAGCTGGCTGCCTAGCTGAAGGGGTAGGTGGCTTGCAAGTTATTGTTAAAAAAGATTATTTAGTCAGGATTAATTTTCCTGATTTTGTTTGGCGTAGTTGATACAACTCTCCGTTATGTTGAATGTAAACCACACCATCTTTACCTAATAACTCAATACTATTAATTGATTGAATTATTAAAAAATGAGAATTTTGTTTAGTTAAAGAACTATCCAAATTATTAGCTTTTTTATTCATAATACACTTAAGAGTAATAAGCGTTATCATTATGATAATCATTATCGTTAACAAAAATGTTTAGACAAGCTTTTTTTAACGTTAAACCAGTAAATTTAAGTCATATTGTGAATAACAGGGCGTGATACGATGAGAATTAGCACAGTGGAATAAAGGCAAGACTATAATTTTATCAAAATAGAGTAGAAGCAAAATAAAAAAGGGGATAGAAAGTATCCCCTCAAGCATAATGGTTATTTAAATCGATTTTCAACGGCTTGAGCAAGTAGTTCGAGAAGGTGTTCCGTATCATTCCAACTTAAGCATGGATCCGTAATTGATTGACCGTAAACCAAGGGTTTATCTTGAATGACTTTTTGTGAGCCTTCTTGTAAAAAGCTTTCAGCCATCACGCCAACAATCGCTTGTGAACCATCTTTAATTTGTTGACCAACATTTCTGGCTACTTCTAATTGACGACGATGGATTTTTTCACAGTTACCATGGCTAAAATCGATAATAAGATGCTCTGGTAAATCCACTTGTTTTAGTGCATCAACTGCATCAGCGATATCGCTTGCGTGATAATTTGGTTTTTTACCGCCACGCAGAATAATATGACCATAAGGATTACCACTGGTTTGATAAATCGTCATATGACCATTTTTATCAGGCGATAAGAAAGTATGACCTACTCGAGAGGCGCGAATAGCATCAATTGCAATACGGGTATTACCATCGGTGCCATTTTTAAAGCCCACAGGGCAAGAGAGTGCAGAAGCCATTTCACGGTGAACTTGGCTTTCTGTTGTTCTAGCACCAATGGCACCCCAACTAATTAAATCTGCAATATATTGGCCAGTGACCATATCGAGAAATTCAGTTGCAGTGGGTAAACCTAATGCATTTATTTCAATTAATAGTTTTCTTGCAAGGCGAATACCTTCATTGACATTGCAAGAGTTATCAAGGTAAGGATCAGAGATTAAACCTTTCCAGCCAATCACTGTACGTGGCTTTTCAAAGTAGGTTCTCATGACGATTTCTAATCGGTTATGATAGCGTTCTTTCAGCTGATTAAGCTTAGCAGCGTACTCTTTGGCAGCTTTAGGATCATGAATAGAACAAGGTCCGACAATGACGAGCAGTCGCTTGTCTTCACCAATAAGGATCGCTTCAATTCGTTTACGTGCTGATGTGATGTTTTGGGTTATCTCATCAGAAATGGGGAACTCTTTTGCTAAGGTTTCTGGTGTTACCAGACTGTCTAGCGCCTTAGTCCGTAGTTCGTCGGTCTTTAACATAATTCATCTCAATAAATATACAGGGTAAGTCTACCCAGTGATTAAGATCACAATAAACGAAATTCAGCTAATTTCAACAGCGTTCACAGAGAAAAACAAATAAAAAGTCGCCAGAAAGCGTTAAAACATTCTTCTCGCTAATCCCATAGAATCAATTACCTTGGTTGAAATTTCTTCAACAGAATAATTTGTGGTGTTGAGATAAGGGATATTGTTTTTTCTAAAAAGTGCTTCGACTTCAGACAATTCAATTCTGCATTGGCGAATCGATGCATAACGGCTATTTTCGCGACGTTCACCCCGAATAGCAGCAAGACGTTCTGGTGCAATAGTTAAGCCAAATAATTTATGCTGATATTCTTTTAGTTCTGCGGGGAGTTTTAAAAAGTCCATATCATCCGCCGTAAATGGATAGTTGGCAGCTTGAATACCAAATTGCATTGCTAAATAAAGGCTAGTAGGGGTTTTCCCGCAGCGAGAAACACCAATCAAGATCACTTGCGCTTGGTCGAGATTACGTAATGATATGCCATCATCATGAGAAAGGGTGTATTCGATGGCGGCAATACGCGCATCGTATTTACTAAGATTCTTTTCCGTTAATCCATGGGTTTTATTTAATTTTGGTGATGCTTGGATCCCCATTTCTTTTTCAAGTGGTATGACAAGAGATTGCACAATATCTTGGCAAAAACCTTCACTGCTATTTATTATCTGTTTAACTTCAGGGCTGATTATAGAATAAAAAACAAGGGGTTTAGTGCCGCTCTTTTTATAAATTTCAGCAATTTTCTGTTTTATTTCTTCAGCTCTTTCCACCGTCGAAACAAAAGGTAATGTATAACTTTTCATTTTTAATGGAAATTGAGAAAGTACCGCATGGCCTAATACTTCAGCCGTAAATTGCTGTACCATCTGAGATAAAAAAAGACTGTTCTATCAATAGGTTCATTATTATCACAGTTAATAGAATTCAAGCTTAATATCATAATGCTCACCTTTTTTTTTAGCTGAATTAGCAAATCAAACAATATTATCTAAAGCATTTTTAGTGATTATAAAGGATAAAAAAAATAAAAGTTTTCTGGTTGATCGATTCACCTTTCTATATTCAGCATCACATTGTGATACGCTTATTTACGTTGTCGTTTTGACAGCGGGTTTTTCTTTTTTTTCTCTCTCTCTCATAATTGTTTAAAAAAAGGATTGTTCTCAATGTCCAGCAATAGCCTCACCCCGTGCAATGTGCTTTGGTATAACCAATTAGGTATGAATGACGTTGATCGTGTTGGTGGGAAAAATGCTTCCCTCGGTGAAATGATCACAAACCTAGCAGAACTGGGTGTTTCTGTTCCTAATGGGTTTGCTACCACAGCGCAAGCGTTTAATGATTTTCTGGAACAGAGCGGTATCAACCAGCGTATTTATGAATTACTTGATAGCGTTGATGTTGATGATGTTCATCAGCTGGCTCAAGCTGGTAATCAAATTCGTCAGTGGGTAATTGATACACCTTTTACGCCTCAGTTTGAAAAAGATATTCGCGATGCTTATCTCACATTAAGTGAGGGTGAATCTGAAGCGTCATTTGCCGTTCGTTCATCTGCGACAGCAGAAGATATGCCTGATGCTTCTTTTGCCGGTCAACAAGAAACGTTTTTAAACGTTCAAGGTATTGATGCCATACTCGTAGCAATTAAACACGTATTTGCCTCGTTATTTAACGATCGTGCAATCTCTTATCGTGTTCACCAAGGTTATGATCACCGTGGTGTTGCATTATCTGCGGGTGTTCAACGTATGGTGCGTTCTGATCTCGCTTCTTCAGGTGTGATGTTTACCATCGATACTGAATCAGGCTTTGATCAAGTTGTCTTTATTACATCAGCTTATGGTTTAGGTGAAATGGTTGTGCAGGGGGCAGTTAACCCAGATGAGTTCTATGTACACAAGCCAACTTTAGCAAAAGGTTTACCTTCTATTGTTCGCCGTAATCTTGGTTCTAAAAAGATCCAAATGGTTTACGCAGACAGTGTTGAACATGGTAAACAAGTCCGTATCGAAGATACGCCTGAATCACTGCGCAATCGTTTTTCCCTGACTGATCATGAAGTTCAAGAGCTGGCTAAACAAGCTGTGTTGATTGAACGTCACTATGGTCGACCAATGGATATCGAATGGGCTAAAGATGGACATAATGGTCGTTTATACATTGTTCAAGCACGCCCAGAAACAGTTCGTTCTAACCAACAAGTTATGGAGCGCTATCAATTAAATGAAAGTGGCTCTGTTATTATTGAAGGTCGTGCTATTGGTCATCGTATTGGTACGGGTACCGTGAAAGTTATTCATAACTTAAGTGAGATGGATAGAATTGAAGCGGGCGATGTGTTGGTCACTGACATGACAGACCCAGATTGGGAGCCTATCATGAAAAAAGCCTCTGCGATTGTGACTAATCGTGGCGGAAGAACATGTCACGCTGCAATTATTGCCCGTGAATTAGGTATTCCAGCGGTTGTGGGTTGTGGTGATGCAACAGAATGTATTACGGAAGGACAAGTGGTAACCGTTTCTTGTGCTGAAGGTGATACAGGATTTGTTTACGATGGCAAACTGGATTTTTCTATTCAGAGCTCCGCAATCGATAATATGCCTGAATTAGGGCTCAAAATCATGATGAACGTCGGCAATCCGGATCGTGCATTCGATTTTGCTGGTCTACCAAATGAAGGTGTTGGTCTTGCGCGTTTAGAATTTATTATTAACCGTATGATTGGTGTGCATCCTCGCGCATTATTAGAGTATGACGACCAAACTGAAGCATTAAAAGCCGAAATCAATGAAATGATGGCTGGCTATGAATCTCCAGTTGAGTATTACATCAGTAAATTAACGGAAGGGATTGCTACATTAGCCGCGGCATTCTGGCCTAAACGCGTTATTGTTCGTTTATCTGACTTTAAATCTAACGAATACGCTAACTTAGTGGGGGGGGATCGTTATGAACCAGATGAAGAGAACCCAATGTTAGGATTCCGTGGTGCAGGTCGTTATGTTTCTGACGATTTCCGTCGCTGCTTCTCGCTTGAATGTGAAGCGATAAAACGTGTTCGTAATGATATGGGTTTAAAGAATGTTGAAGTCATGATCCCATTTGTTCGTACTGTACGCCAAGCTGAAGAGGTGATTGATGAATTAGCCGCAAACGGTTTGAAACGAGGTGAGAACGACTTAAAAGTCATTATGATGTGTGAAATTCCATCTAATGCCTTATTGGCGGATAAATTCTTAGAGCATTTTGATGGTTTCTCTATTGGCTCTAATGACATGACCCAATTAACATTAGGTCTTGACCGAGATTCAGGTGTGGTCTCTGCACTGTTTGATGAACGCAATGATGCAGTGAAAGCATTATTATCAATGGCAATCCAAGCCGCAAAACGTAATGGAAAATATGTGGGTATTTGTGGTCAAGGACCTTCTGATCATGAAGATTTCGCACAATGGTTAATGGAAGAGGGAATTGATAGTTTATCTTTAAATCCAGATACTGTAATTAAAACTTGGGTAAAGTTAGCACAATAGAATTAATATCATAGATATGAATAAAAGCTCACAATATAATGTGAGCTTTTTTTATACAATTATAAAATAATAGGTAAAAAAAAAAGCCTATCATGGGCTGACAGGCAAAGACTACACACAGCAATATTTTATATTCATTAATCCCG
>NZ_MIIZ01000833.1:0-2780 GCF_001743005.1 Shigella sp. FC1967
GGTAATTTTCATATAGTTCATTAAGAGCTTCAAAAAGAAACATTCCAATCTTTTTAATTCAAAATAAAATTATTTAATTATTTAATTATTTAATTATTTAATTTAATATCCATTACCTAAAATTTACATATATATTACATTTCAATTTATACAGGATTCTCACTTTCGTTAAGTTAAAATTTTCTTAGTAGTACACCGACTAAATGCAAGACGAATACCCGAACCTATCTCATCAAATGAGCTATCTAACGATAAAATAACCTTATGGGATGCCCCAATTCCTTCCCACCCTTCAAGACTTGAATGGTAAGAAGGTGAAATTAATATTTTGTTATTAGAAAGATAAATAGAACAGTTTAGCATATTAGCTAAAAGTTGGCGTTTTTGAGCGAATAATCATATTTATACCGTAATAATTCTAGCCTGAATTTCCAGTTTTTTTTTTATATTTTCCTTCTTAAAGAGTTTGTCATATTCCTCATCTTTAAGCTGAGTTCGACTATTTTCTAAAACTTTAATTAAACTTTCACCAAGCTCCTTATTTGAACACGTTAAAGAAAGTATAATTGATGAAAAATTCGGATCGATTGTCATTAGCCCATAACCAGATTCAGTATTTAAGCAAAAAAATTTATCTGTCATTACTATCAAAGCACAATACTCATTATCGTTAATAAACGTCATCATTTTACCTGCGTTATCTTTACTTCAATATTCATACTTTTACCATAAGCTACCGCACGGTTAATTTCAATCCATTGAGCCTTTGTTGTCGATTGTGGTACAGCAAGCCAAATTTCTCGTTTTTGCTATCATTTCTGAATGTAAATTGACTCCTGACAATCTATAACCTTCAAATTTTGCAACATCATCTATATTACTTTTAATTGTATTATAAATTTGTTTTGGTCGATTAAGTTTACTCATCGTTTGAGTATCTAGGCTTTTGCATCTTATTGCTACTTTATCTTTAGCAATTATAAAAATTCAAATGTTTTAAAATTTTTTTGGTAATCTAGTATGAACAGGTAAGCTTTTCGCAATAGAGTTTTTCCCATGACATTCCTTGTGTATTTATATTTCCTCCCCCAGAAGACCATTTCATACCAATTTCAGAAGCAGAGATTGTTTTAATTGCTGAATTTCTGCCAAAATATCTAATAGCAAAATCGCTTAATTCTTTAACTAAAAAACCAGCACTAACAAGAAAAAACTGGTTATCTGGCTCTGAAATCCACGATGAAAACTTTAACCAAGAAGGAGTGTTTACGTCTATTTTATCTAAATCTTGTGAATTCCAATATTGAACATATTGTTTAGCTATCTCAGTTTGCATTGTATCAGCACCAAGATAACTAGCCCAATATGGTCTCTTAGTTAACTCAAGTGCATTTTCAATTCTTTTTTTTCTTGATCTCGATAACTGCTAACGGGTTGTCATTTAACTCAACATCTAGTTTTAAACTATTTTCATTGCTAAAAACTGCATATTTGTCGATTATCTTTGATAAGCATTCAGCATTAGAACCACACTTATGTATTTCTCGATCGAAATCCATCGAAAGATCATGAAATAAATGGTTGAAACGGAATATATTCTCAGCTGAACTAGCACCACTATATACACCACCTGGCTCACCAGTAAAAATTCCACCTGCAATGCCACCAAATAATCTAACAAATTGAGCTTGTGATTCTGATTTTTTCTGCCACTCCTCAGCCTTAATAGTATTATCACCCAACGAAATAGCCGCAATTTCAGCAGCTAAACTGCCGACAATTGCACCATTAACATTTCCCCCACTAATTTGGGCAGATAAACCAGATAATGTTGCATGGCTTAACACCTTTCCTGCATGCCCTAATACCGCACCGTTATCACCAATGAGATTGGCGCCTTCTGCATGGAATTGACTGCCAATATTGCTTAATAGCGCAGTTTTAAAATTATCAATAAAACTGCCACCTTGAATGGCTGTGCCTAGTGTAGAACTCACTACTGACTGTGAGGCAACGCGTTGAGCAACTTGAGTCCATGTGGCGTTATCAGTAAGCAGTAACTTACCTGTTGAGGGTAAGGTTCCTCCTTGGATTGCCTGATCCCAACCCATAAATTGGTCAAGACCTTGCAATGCCCCCGCAACCACCATACTCGTAACAATAGATTTAGCGGTATCACTACGGCCGAGGGATTCAATAGTTTTATAAATACTGCCTTTGTTTTCGGCTAAAGATACCGCTGCTTGCGATACTAAAGAGGCAAAACCTGCTTGTGCTGCGACAGATGCCGTTGAAGCCACACTGGCTGATGCACCTGCCGCAATGGTGGCTTCACTTGCCATTCCACCAATGGTTGCCGCCGTTGCAGTACCGTAAGTTGCAACCCCTACCGCGATAGCAATAACCGCACCAACAACAGGATTTAATTGCTGAGTTTTATCATCCCAACTGGAATAAGTGTCTTTCACTAAATTCCAATTAATATTTTCTTGGCGCTGGAGAGCGTTAAGCCAAGCATATTCTGGCGTGTTACTTAAAACCGTTAATGCTTGTTCTAGTGATTGTTCTTTCTGGGCTTTAATATCCGCAGATATGCCTTTGGGGGCATCAATTGTGAGCTTTCCGCCAATATAAAGTTCAGGTAATACCCATATTCCTTTGGTGTATCCCTGATCACGTTGAGTAAATATAAATATCTTTTGAATTGGTAATAACTTGTTTAAAGGCTGTATTTTTTACTGCTTTAAAATTAATTTTTCCTGTTTTACTGGTTAACTTGG
>NZ_MIIZ01000834.1:0-2742 GCF_001743005.1 Shigella sp. FC1967
TGCACCAACACTTCACCGTTTAGGTATTCAGGCATTTGAACCAATCCTTATCGAAGGTAAAGCTATTCAGTTACACCCACTCGTTTGTGCGGCATATAACGCCGACTTCGATGGTGACCAAATGGCGGTTCACGTACCACTGACATTAGAAGCACAGTTAGAAGCTCGTGCGCTGATGATGTCAACAAATAACATTCTGTCTCCAGCAAGTGGTGACCCAATCATCGTTCCTTCACAGGACGTTGTATTAGGTCTTTACTACATGACTCGTGACTGCATCAATGCCAAAGGTGAAGGCATGGTGTTAAGTGGTCCTAAAGAAGCTGAACGCGTTTATCGCGCAGGTTTAGCCTCTTTACACGCACGCGTCAAAGTACGTATCACTGAAGAGATTAAAGATGGCGAAGGTAACATCACCACTGAAACTAGCTTAAAAGATACTACTATCGGACGAGCTATTTTATGGATGATCGTACCAAAAGGTCTACCTTACGCACTGGTTAACCAACCATTAGGTAAGAAAGCAATTTCTAAAATGCTGAATACCTGTTATCGCGTAATGGGCCTGAAGCCAACGGTTATTTTTGCTGACCAAATCATGTATACCGGTTTTGCTTACGCAGCACGTTCAGGTGCTTCAGTAGGTATCGACGACATGGTTATCCCTGCTAAAAAAGCAGAGATCATTGCGGAAGCAGAAGCAGAAGTTGCAGAAATTCAGGAACAGTTCCAATCTGGTCTGGTAACAGCAGGTGAACGTTACAACAAAGTTATCGATATTTGGGCTGCGGCGAATGAGCGCGTAGCAAAAGCGATGATGGAAAATCTGTCTACTGAAACTGTTATTAACCGTAATGGTGAAGAAGAACAACAAGTATCTTTCAACAGCATCTTTATGATGGCTGACTCTGGTGCTCGTGGTTCTGCTGCTCAGATCCGTCAGTTAGCAGGTATGCGTGGTCTGATGGCTAAGCCAGATGGTTCAATCATCGAGACACCAATCACAGCGAACTTCCGTGAAGGTTTGAACGTACTCCAGTACTTCATTTCAACTCACGGTGCTCGTAAAGGTCTTGCGGATACCGCACTGAAAACAGCAAACTCCGGTTACTTGACTCGTCGTTTAGTTGACGTTGCACAAGACTTAGTCGTTACAGAAGACGACTGTGGTACAACCGAAGGTGTTATGATGACTCCGGTTATCGAAGGTGGTGATGTTAAAGAACCACTGCGTGAACGTGTATTAGGTCGTGTGGCTGCAGAAGATATTCTGAAACCAGGTACTGCCGATATTCTTGTTCCACGTAACACTCTATTAAATGAAAAACTGTGTGATCTGTTAGAAGAAAACTCTGTTGACAGCGTAAAAGTCCGTTCAGTTGTAACCTGTAATACAGACTTCGGTGTGTGTGCGAAATGTTATGGTCGTGATCTTGCTCGTGGTCATATCATCAATAAAGGTGAAGCTATCGGCGTTATCGCAGCACAGTCAATCGGTGAGCCAGGTACACAGTTAACGATGCGTACGTTCCACATCGGTGGTGCGGCATCTCGTGCGGCAGCAGAATCTAGCATTCAAGTACGTAACAAAGGTACTCTGAAGCTGTTCAATGCGAAGTTCATTACTAATACTGCGGGTAAATTAGTTATCACTTCTCGTAACACAGAATTACGTTTAATTGACGAATTCGGTCGTACGAAAGAAAGCTACAAAGTTCCTTACGGTGCTCAACTAGCAAAAGGTGATGGCGAAGCAGTTAACGGTGGCGAAACTGTTGCGAACTGGGATCCACATACAATGCCAGTCGTGAGTGAAGTCTCTGGTATCATCCGTTTTGCAGACATGGTTGATGGTCAAACTATCACACGTCAAACAGATGAATTAACAGGTCTTTCTTCACTGGTTGTTCTGGATTCAGCAGAGCGTACAGGTAGCGGTAAAGATTTACGTCCAGCATTGCGTATCACTGATGCACAAGGTAATGACGTATTAATCCCGAATACTGATATGCCAGCACAGTACTTCCTGCCAGGTAAAGCAATTGTTCAGTTAGACGATGGTATTACAATTAACGCAGGTGACACTTTAGCGCGTATTCCACAAGAATCTGGCGGTACTAAAGATATCACCGGTGGTCTACCACGCGTTGCTGACCTGTTTGAAGCTCGTCGTCCGAAAGAGCCTGCAATCCTTGCTGAAATCAGCGGTATTGTTTCGTTCGGTAAAGAGACTAAAGGTAAACGTCGTCTGGTTATTTCTCCATTAGATGGCAGTGATGCATACGAAGAGATGATCCCTAAATGGCGTCAGCTTAACGTATTCGAGGGTGAGGTTGTGGAACGCGGTGATGTTATCTCCGATGGTCCAGAATCACCACATGACATTCTGCGCTTACGTGGTGTTCATGCGGTTACTCGCTATATCACTAACGAAGTACAGGAAGTTTACCGTTTACAAGGCGTTAAGATTAACGATAAACACATTGAAGTTATCGTTCGTCAGATGCTACGTAAAGTTACCATTGAGAACGCAGGAAGCTCTGAGTTCCTCGAAGGTGAACAGGTTGAATACGCTCGCGTTAAAGTATCAAACCGTATTCTGGAAGAAGAAGGCAAAGTACCAGCAACATATTCTCGTGACCTATTAGGTATTACGAAAGCATCTCTGGCAACTGAATCCTTCATCTCTGCTGCATCGTTCCAAGAAACAACTCGTGTTCTAACGGAAGCTGCGGTAGCGGG
>NZ_MIIZ01000835.1:0-2740 GCF_001743005.1 Shigella sp. FC1967
GAACATAAACTATCACCAGAAACACTAATGGTGAGTTATGGCTATGATCCATTACTCTCTGAAGGCTCAGTTAAACCACCTGTATTTTTAACATCCACCTTTATTTTTAAAAGTGCCGAAGAGGGGAAAGCTTTTTTTGATACCGTCAGTGGTAGAAAACCTTTACCTGAAGGTGAAAAAGCAGGTTTAGTTTATTCTCGTTTTAATCAACCTAATAGTGAAATTGTTGAAGATAGATTGGCTGTTTATGAAAATACACAATCTTGTGTATTATTTTCATCAGGAATGTCCGCCATCACGACAACATTAATGGCATTAACACAACCAGGTGATGTTATTTTACACTCACAGCCACTTTATGGCGGAACAGAAACATTAATTGCCAAAACACTTGCTAAATTTGGTATTCAAGCAACCCCATTTACTGACGGGTTAAACTTTTCATTGATTCAAGAACACGCAGATAAAGCCCGACAAAAAGGGCGAGTATCTGTTATTTTTGCAGAAACACCTGCGAACCCAACTAATTCATTAGTGGATATTGAAGCATTAAAAAACGTAGCTGACCAATTAGAAAAAACGCAAGGCTATCGTCCTATTATTGTTTGTGATAACACATTACTTGGCCCTGTCTATCAGCATCCAATAGAGCAAGGTGCTGATATCTCCGTTTATTCTTTAACTAAATATGTCGGAGGACACTCAGATTTAGTTGCTGGTGC
Organism: Shigella sp. FC1967; assembly: GCF_001743005.1. Classification (NCBI taxonomy): domain Bacteria; kingdom Pseudomonadati; phylum Pseudomonadota; class Gammaproteobacteria; order Enterobacterales; family Enterobacteriaceae; genus Shigella; species Shigella sp. FC1967. The sequence goes on from NZ_MIIZ01000835.1 coordinate 723, forward strand.
CGCAATGGGCTCCCGTGAACTAATTAATCAAATCAGATTATTAAGAGGAGCAATAGGGACACAACTGGATCCTCATTCTTGCTGGATGCTAGGCCGTTCTTTAGAAACATTACAAATTAGAATGGAAAAAGCCAATCAGAATGCATTATTAGTTGCAGAGTTTTTACGTGACCATGAAAAAGTAAAAGCAATTCATTATTTACCTTTTGCGGATAAAAATTCTGTTGAAGCCCACGTATTTGCTAAACAATGTACAGGGGCTGGCTCCACTTTCTCATTTGATATTGTGGGTGGAGAAAGTGAAGCTTTTCGTTTTCTTAATGCAATGAAAATTTTTAAACTTGCAGTAAGTCTGGGGGGGACAGAATCTTTAGCCTGCCATCCTGGTTCAACAACACATTCAGGTGTACCAATGACATTACGGCATCGTATTGGTATTCAAGATACTACTATTCGTTTATCTATTGGGATAGAAAATCCACAAGATTTAATTGCTGATTTATCTCAAGCATTAGCAAGTGCTTAATTAAATTGCTGTGTTAATATTTTAAAACACCAGATAATGTGCGCCTCACAATCTGGTGTTTTGTTTTAATAGGTCTGTTTTTGAATATCAATCCACTCATCTTTTGTTAAGCGACAAATATTTTCAACTTTTACTTCATCTAAATATTCCACGTATTGTTCTTCAATAACATGATGGAATCTAAATCCACATTTTTCTTGTGCTTTTTGTGACTTTATATTATCGGCGAAATAGCCACACCATAACTTATCTAAGCCAAGTGTTTGAAAGCTATGCCGACTGATTTCATTTATCGCTTCTGGTATTAATCCTTTGCCCCAAAATGGAACACCAATCCAGTAAGAAACTTCAGCGTCATTATCGCCAATCGAGAAATTACTCTCATTTGCGAAAGATAATCCAATCAACCCAATAGCGAGATCATCATCAATTAACGTAACGGCATAAACTTCATCACGCATAAATAAAGTGCGAATAATTTCGGCACTTTCTTCAACACTTTTATGTACTGGCCAACCTGCAACTGGACCAACGCGTTCATCTTTTGCATATTGATATAAACTTGATGCATCAGAAAGTTTCCATGGACGTAATATCAGTCTTTCTGTTTTTAATATTTTCATTTCAATGACTTCTCTTAATTTTATTAAATATTCTGCAATTTGTCTTATACCTTTAAGGTCTGTGCATTCTAAAGAAAACAACTAAAAAACCGAATGTCATAAAAGAGGTAAAATCGGTACTTTTGAAAACTAATGAAGAGGAAATGCTTGTTATTAAGTTCAAGATCGTGAAAATATAAAAACAGTAAATGGACTAGGTAATAATTAGAAGAGATTAATTGATTTATGTTGAATCAAGTTCTGACACAACTTAATGCATCATCGCAACATGCCATAATCGGTGAAAGCAATATGGCGAATGAAACAGATTATCCTTTACCACTATCTTATATTGTTGTCATGATTTGCTTAGAAGGGAGGGCGATAATCAATATTGGTTTTCAAAAACAAGCGATTAAAGCAAATGATATTCTTATTTTAGGCGATGATATGATGGCTTTTTTTGAGCAAAAAATCAGCAAACTTTCGCTTACTTTATTGTTTTCTTGATAAATCTTTTGCCTCAGAAATTTGCTTATTCTCTTTCTAACTCTCTATTCACGTTTCTCCATGAAAACCCTATTTGCCGCCCACAAAAAGAGCAATATGAAGCCTTAAATAGATGGACTGAGCAGCTAATACATATAGATAACTGCTATTCTGAACACAGAAAATTAATGTTAAAAAACCATTTACAAAATTTCTTTTTTGCGATTACTGAATCAATACCCGTTCATTTTTCTATTGCTAAAAAAGAATTTAGTCGTAAAGAAAAACTTTGCTGGCAGTTTTGGGAGTTAATTGGAAAGTATTGTTTAAAAACATAGAGAGGTGGTTTTTCTATGCAAATAAAACTTTAACATAAACACCTTTTTTATTTTATCGCAAAT
>NZ_MIIZ01000836.1:0-2732 GCF_001743005.1 Shigella sp. FC1967
CGTTATGCCGATATACTTCTATGACAGAACCAGAAGGCTGGGTGTATGAGCCAAGCTTAGCTATTGCTGCGCAAGGTGCAAAGCAGATAACGATAGGGCCTACGAAATTATCAGTACCAATGGTATTCGCGTTTGAGCAATTTAAAAAAACACTTCTTCTATATACAAAAGATAAAGAGGGGGGGATGGGATACAACGGTTTCTGGTTTTAGCGTTATGCCGATATACTTCTATGACAGAACCAGAAGGCTGGGTGTATGAGCCAAGCTTAGCTATTGCTGCGCAAGGTGCAAAGCAGATAACGATAGGGCTAGAGACAAATTGCTATCGCCCTATGAATATGCTTTTAACATCATCAGAAATACCGACTTTTGCTAAAGTTTGTGAAGCGTCAAAAGAAACCCCTTTTTTAGCGATATTGCTAAAATTAGACCTCGCGCTATTACCTGAACTGCTCGCTGAAAATAAGTTTGAATTACTACAAGAAAATAACAAAATTCGGGCTCAACAAATTGTTCAAGCAACCGAGCCAATCTTACAAGCTGTAACAAGGCTTATAAAACTCATTGATACACCCGAAGATGCCCCTTTTATTGCTCCGTTGATCCAAAAAGAGATCCTTTATTACTTATTACGATCAAATGATGGTGCGCGTCAGCAATTATTAGCATCACAACATCCTCAGTGTCGGCAAATTAGTCATGCTCTTGATTGGATTAAACAACATTATCGCAAAACAATTCGGATTGAAGCTCTCACAACATTAGTGGGTATGAGCACCTCTTCATTTCATTTTCACTTTAAAAATCGAACTGGCATGACGCCGTTGCAATATCAAAAATGGTTACGACTGAATGAAGCGAGAAGGATCATGTTGATTGAAATGAGTGATGTTTCTGAAGCGGCATTTATTGTCGGTTATGAAAGTCCATCACAGTTTAGTCGTGAATATCAGCGATTATTTGGATTATCGCCCTTAAAAGATATTCAACGCTTAAAAGCATCAGGATCAGAAAGCATATCTTTGGATTATTAGGCAAGAATAATGGAGAAATGAGTTAAGCTAGCAATAGATAATTACGTTACAGTCAGCTTATCAACTATGTGTATGCAAAGGAGTTTAGAAGTGACTAATGTTTTTATTATTAATGCAGCAAAAGCGTTTGATGGTTCTGAAGGGAAGCTTAACGACCATTTAACGCAAGTTGCCACAGAGTTGTTGTCTTCGTATCAGATAAATGTGCAATCAACACGCATTGATGATGGTTATGATAATAACGAAGAAGTTGATAAATACTTATGGGCTGATGTCATCATTTATCAAATGCCAGCATGGTGGATGGAAGGTCCTTGGATCTTAAAAAAATACATTGATGATGTATTTAGTGCTGGATACGGCAAAATGTATATTGATGATGGCCGTACACGAAAAGATCCGTTGAAAAAATATGGTTCAGGTGGGTTACTACAAGGTAAAAAGTATCTTCTTTCTGTCACTTGGAATGCACCTGTTGGATCTTTTGAAGAACAAGAACAGTTCTTTGAAGGAAAAGGTATTGATGCTGTCTATTTCCCATTCCATAAAGCGAACCAGTTTTTAGGTATGGAAGGTTTAAAAACATTCGGAATGTTTGATGTGGTAAAACAACCGCAAATTGAACAAGATGTTGAGGCGTATAAACAACATTTAAAACACGAAATTGTTGGAATAGTGGGTTAGCTATTTATCTTGCTAGATATCGATTATCGCTCTATTAATCAATAAAGGTAGCGATCTAGATTGGATTTTAGGCCGCTAATTTAGATGATAAGAACACAGAAAACAAAAAGCCCGCACTTAAATAGTGCAGGCTCTTTTAAATTTGGCTCCTCCAACTGGACTCGAACCAGTGACATACGGATTAACAGTCCGCCGTTCTACCGACTGAACTATGGAGGAAGCGAGTTCTCTTGAGAACGAGGCGCATAATAACGATGATATATCAGAGTGTCAACGTTAAAAGTGGATAAAATATCTGTTTGATTGGTTTATCGCCAAAGTGGCTAAATAATAGAAGTAATTCTCCGTGTTTTTGTGTGTAACACGGAGAATTACTTAGGCTTGAGGGGATAGTTGTGATGCTGAAATGGATTGTTGAACGGGATCAAATGCCATTAAATACACATCGTAAAAATGAATTTCTTGTTTTTTTATTGATGATCTCGCGAATGTCTTTTTTTTATTTGTTGAGATATTGCAGGGTGCTGATAGATCTCATTGATGGCTTCATCAGAGAGTTTTTTCAAAGGTATACCATTCACCGTTATAGCAAACCCTTAAATCGAGAACACCAATATCTTCAAATTTATAGATAGGTTTTATATCAAATAACAAGATACCTGCCATAACTAAGAACATCACAGTAAAGAGAACGAGCGAGATAACACCAAAGTAAGGTGAATAAATTAATAATGCAGCAAGTAATACATAAGAGAGAACCATGCTGATGCATAACCAAATATGATTTTTTAAAAACTGACTATTAAGATGGGGGTTTCCCCGTCTCTTTTTTTCTGCTTTTATTTGATCCGATCTAAATCACGCTCTAAGATTTTCTTTTTAATACATTTCATTGTAAACACCTTAAGAGATGAATGTTGCAAACTTTGTTTCTTATTTACTAGATTATCACGGGGGACAAGAAAAAGCGGGGTAGAACAGTTTTTTTTTTAAATTCTGGGTTATTAACTGT
>NZ_MIIZ01000837.1:0-2691 GCF_001743005.1 Shigella sp. FC1967
TAGCATTTCAATTAATGTTTTTGTCATAACAATCAGAAGTTAATAAGTAAGAGAAAGGCTCAAAGTGGGTATAGATATGTGAAGATTGGGTTTCAAGTTGGCGCATTCGTTCAAAAAAAACCATTTGCACTTGAATAATATTCAGTATTAATACCCAACAAACTGGTTAACGAGGTATTTAATAATCTAGCAAGATTATCAAGTGTCTCAATTTTAACAATTTCGCCTTTTTCTAATCGATATACAGCAGCACGAGAAATGCCTAAGCTTTCTGCTACATCTTCAGCTTTTAATGAAGAGGCTATGCGGTAAGCACGCAAACGATAGCCAATAGCTTGGTAATCTATTTTTTCTCTAGGTATGTAAGGCATATTTATAATTGGCTCCTAAATGCACAAAGTACCAAGGTAAACAACGGCACAACAATAAGATATTAGTTCAGATAGTTTAAATTAAACCCAAAATAAAAAGAATCACCTTTCTCACAATGAGGTAAATAAAAGAAGTTTGCAGTAAAAAGTTAGTCTATATCAATAAACCTGTCTCCTAGCAGGCAACCTCACCAGGGTTAACGTAGTAAAATTTAACAATAAAAAAACAAAAAGTGCTGTTAATGGATATAACAGCACTTTTTTTATTCATCATTATTTTATTGATAAACACATATTAACTCAATAAAACAGTAATCAGACATATATAAATAGCTCATTTAATAAGCTATCTAATTTAGATGTAAATACATAAAAGTATACGCCACCATTATTCTATAATAATCAATTTTTATCACCTTACACCCCAATAAAAATTCACAAGATTAATTAATTTCAAAATAATTAAAAAAATTTCATTTTTTTTGAAAGGCATTTAGTGGGTTATCGATAAAACTAATAACGATTAAAAAAAGAGGATAAATTAATCATGAATAAATATTTTAAAAATATATATCACCTAATTTAAATTGTATTTATAATATAAATGAAAAATAAAATGAAAACACTTGGTAAGTGGGAAAAATTATAATATTGAAAAAAGGTTATACTGAAATTACCTATAGCTTTCCTAATTGGTCAGCATTAAGAGGTGATAAATATAAAAACATGACAACATTTAATGATAAAGGAAAAGATTTTAGTTAGAGCAAAGCTCCAGCAGTGGGAAGATGTTGCCAATATTAAATTCATAGAAGTAAGCGACGAAAAAGATACAGACCTGAAATTTGGTATGTATAATAATCTTAGTGAGATTGGAAATTATAGAAGCCATTCCGTAAGAGGATTTGCCTTTCATCCAAATAATATAGAAAAAAAGTATAAAATAGCAGAAAGCAAAATAGAGAAAGTTGAAGATTATACGTTCAGTGGACAAGTTTGGATAAACATGTCTGATATGAATATTGAATATATTACTAAATCGACAATAACTCCAGAACAACAAATAAAAAGTAAATTATTTTTAAATCTAAAAGCAGATATTATTGAATATTCAATTGAAGAACATGATAAATATTATATTCTATTAAAAAATAAATAATGCTCGAGCTCATATTGATGATAGTAAAAATGTATTAAAAGAAGAACCCTACACTCAGAAAGCAATTAGTCACGAAATAGGTCATGCTCTTGGTCTACATCATACATTTACTCGACAACAATCAATTGATTGTGAGGAAAACACCTATAAATATTCAATAATGGCGTATAACGTTCCAGACTCTAGCGATGCTGATCATCAAGGGATGCATCCTTTAACACCGCAATTAATGGATGTTTACGCTATTCAAGCAACATATGGGCAGAATAAATCCACACACATTGGCAATACCATTTATGGTTTTAATTCTAATACAAAAAAAGATTATTATTCATTAAAAACATCTGAAGACAAAATTATTGCATGTATTTGGGATGCTGGCGGAATAGATACATTCGATTTTTCAAAATATACCGTTGACCAAAAAATAGATCTTAGTGAAGGCGGTTTTTCTGATGTAGGAGGATTACGTGCCAATATTTCTATTGCCTATGATACGGTTATTGAAAATGCAATCGGAGGCAGTAAATCTGATATTATCTCTGGAAATGATGCTAATAACAAACTATCTGGTCAGTGTGGTGATGACACGTTATATGGTAAAGGAGGTAATGATTTTTTTATATGGTGGAGAAGGAAATGATTATCTTTACGGAGAACAAGGTGATGACTATTTATATGGAGAACAAGGTGATGATTATCTAATAGGTTCTGATGGCAACGATTACCTATATGGTGGAGAAGGAAATGATTACCTTTGGGACTCAGCTGGAAATAATATGCTTGATGGCGGCTTAGGCAATGATATTTTAATTAGTAGTAAAGGTGATGATGTACTTTATGGGGGTGAAGGTAATGATTATTTAGATGCAGGAATGGGTAATAACAAATTAACTGGCGGTACAGGTTATGATACATTTAGTTTTAATATCGAAAATAATGATTCCTCAAATTTAATTACTGATTTTGAATCTGGCATTGATAAAATATTTTTATATAAAAAAAACAGATGATGGTAATATTACAAAAAAAATCAACATTGTTAATTCTAATCATTTAAATAACAATGAGGGTAATCTTTATTATGACAATGTAAATAATATTACCAATTTAAAAATAAACACAGCGAATTCACACCTCAATATTTAAATATTAACTTAA
>NZ_MIIZ01000838.1:0-2645 GCF_001743005.1 Shigella sp. FC1967
TGTAAAATTAAAATATTCTAGAATTTGAGAAGGAGATCAAATAAAAAAATAAACATTCTTTTTTATATTTTAGTGACATAACTAAAATATACTACAATAACATCTAAGTAAAAGCCCCTAAACATCTTTATGTTTAGGGGCTTTGTTTTACTCAATAAAATTCGCTTCCGCGATTAATAATTTATCAAATTGATGATTGGCATAAAAGAGGTCTAAGTGATTCAAATTTTTTTTTCTGACCATTGGTAAATCTTTAAAGATAAAAGTTGCTCAATAATATTTGGCTCAAAACGATATTTAAGCTGCCGCGCGGGCGTTCCTCCCACAATACTATAAGGCTCAACATTTTTGGCAACAACGCTATTTGCCGCAACAATAGCCCCTTCTCCAATCGTTACACCAGGCATTATCATTGCACGCATTCCTATCCATGCACCATCGTGAATATGAGTGTCACCCTTACCAATATAGGCTTCCTCAATCTTATCCATAAAAGGATAAAGCGAGAACCAATCCATGCGGTGAGTATGATTTCCACCCATTAATATAACCGCCTGTGCACCAATACAGACATAATCGCCAATATATAATTTGTCAATTTCCCACAATGGTTCCCATTGTAGGCTAACTTCATCACCATAAAGATAACGAACCACAGAGGTTTCAAATCCGTCATCCCAGCAATCACTGTAATAACTGTGTTGCCCTTTAATGATAATGTTTTTATTTTTAACTGTTTCGTGCAGATATTCTACACGTGACCAATGTTTATTTTTCATAATATGACTCGCAATAAATTAGTGAGTCATCAAAGAATGCTTAATTCTCTGATGATGTGTTCGCATTCAAAACACATCGTCTTAAGCAATCCTTGGTTGAACCAATAGGAAGTTCTTCTTCATCTTGTTTACCCCCCATTTTTACAGCGCAATACGTTAATGCTTGCCGTTTATCTGCTCCATAATAAAGCTTATTAAAGAAAAAGCCACGGTTCCTCTAATAATCCCCTACTATTCTCCGTGGCTTGGTATCACTATTTAAAAAAATCTTTACTTCCATGAGGCGCACAACGTAAATATTGAGGTGCTACTTTTATGGTTTGTTTAAGTTTTTCTGCCGCATGCCAAGGCCAACGAGGATCGTAAAGAATACCTCGACCTAATGCGATAAAATCAGCCTGCTCAGTAAGTAAAATAGCTTCAGCTTGTTCGGGTTCAGTAATTAGGCCAACGGTAATAACAGGTAGTTGTGTTTCATTATAAATTGCTTGAGCAAATGGTACTTGATAATTAGGTCCTAGTTTAATTTCTTGTTTTTCTGATAATCCACCAGAAGAAACATGAATATAATGGCAACCTAATTCTTCAAGATGTTGTGTTAAAGCAATCGCACTTTCTAAGTCCCAGCCACCTTCAACCCAATCTGTTGCAGAAATTCTTACACCAACACAAATATTATCTGAAACTGCATTTTTCACAGCAACAAAAACATCCACCAACAACCGACTACGATTATTGAAATCGCCACCGTATTGATCCATTCTGTGATTGGATAATGGAGATAGAAACTCATGTAATAAATACCCATGAGCACCGTGGATCTCAATAACATCAAATCCTGCTGACTCAGCTCTTCTCGCGGCATCAACAAAAGCGTGTTTTATTTCTTCAATTTCATCAATAGACAGAGCATGAGGCTGATGAGCCTGACCAAAAGGAATTTCTGAAGGTGCGACTTTTTGCCAACCATTAGGAGAGTCTGGTGCTAATGATGCACCACCATTCCAAGGCAAATCAGTCGATGCTTTACGTCCTGCATGTGCAATCTGTATACCTATTTTTGCCGTTGAATATTGCTTAACATTATCGACAAGTTTTTTTAATTCGCTGCTATGTTGATCAGACCAAATGCCTAAATCTTTATAACTAATGCGACCTCTAGGCTCAACCGCTGTTGCTTCAACAATCACTAACGAAGCACCCGATAGTGCTAGCTGCCCATAATGCATAGTATGCCATGCTGTCGGGAAACCATCTTGTGCTGAGTATTGGCACATAGGTGCAACAATAATACGGTTATCTAACTGATGGGGGCCTAATTTTTTAGGGGAGAACAACAAACTCATTTAAAGCCTCCTGCTATCAATAAGAATTTATGCGAAGAAAAACATCTTCGCTTTTCGATATACCATTTAAATATACAAGTTTAAGGCTATCGGATCTTATTCATTTAGGCGATGCTTTACTTCACATTGTGAAAAACAAAAAGATCAGCATCAATTGCTGATCTCTTTTTTAATTAATCATTGGATTTGGCTGGTTTCACTAATAATAGTGAAAAACGTCTTGCAATAGGTAAGACGAATAAAACAGTAGGAAAAGCAATCATCCAAGAGATCCCCCAAGAAGTTAACCATGGGGAGATAACGTGCATTCCCATTCCTAACGATTTGATGGTACTAATAAAAGCAACAATACCTGACATAATAAAAGAAAGGAAAAAAGGAACAAGAAAAATCATTGCTCGAGTAGGAAGTTTAGGAATACCTAAAAAGTAATTTTTGTCCTGAAAAGACATAGATAAAGACTCCAATAATGCGATTGTATAACAGCACATAACTGCCAATACAACAGGCTAAAAAGTTA
>NZ_MIIZ01000839.1:0-2628 GCF_001743005.1 Shigella sp. FC1967
CACAAAAATCACAATGACAGATATAAAAAAGGTAAAGATTATGATCATGCAAAAAGACGCACTCAATAATGTGAATATCAGCGAAGAGCTGGTTTTAATTACTCCAGAAGAGTTAAAACAAAAATACCCATTGAGTCGCAATGATCTGCATGCCATTGCTCAGTCACGTCAGACAATTTCTGAAATTGTCCAGCGTCGTGATCCTCGCTTACTCGTGGTATGTGGGCCTTGTTCCATTCATGATGTCGATGTTGCGTTAGATTACGCAAAACGCCTGAAAGTCTTAGCGTCTGAATTAAGTGATAGTCTGTATATTGTGATGCGTGTCTACTTTGAAAAACCTCGTACAACAGTTGGTTGGAAAGGTTTAATTAGTGATCCATTTATGGATGGTAGTTTTGAAATGGAAAAAGGATTACATATTGCCCGTAAGCTACTAACTGAACTTGTGCAATTAGGGCTACCTCTGGCGACAGAAGCATTAGATCCTAATAATCCACAATACTTAGGCGATTTATTTAGTTGGTCCGCAATTGGAGCCAGAACAACAGAATCTCAGACTCATCGTGAAATGGCATCAGGGCTTTCAATGCCAGTTGGATTTAAAAACGGAACAGATGGTAATTTAGATACTGCGATCAACGCAATGAAAGCGGCTTCTATGCCACACCGCTTTATGGGAATTAATCAATCAGGACAAGTTTGTTTATTGCAAACACAAGGTAACCCTGATGGTCATGTCATTTTACGTGGTGGCAAAACACCTAACTACCATGAAGAAGATGTTGCTCAATGTGAAGCTCAGATGGCAAAAGCAGGATTAAAACCATCATTAATGATTGATTGTAGCCATGGTAATTCTAATAAAGATTTTCGTCGTCAAACGGTGGTGGTTGATTCTGTGATTGAGCAAATCACTAAAGGTAATGAATCTATCACTGGTATTATGTTAGAAAGCCATATTAATGAAGGCAATCAATCGTCAGAGCAGTCTCGTAGCGAAATGAAATACGGTGTTTCAGTAACAGATGCGTGTATTAGTTGGGAAACAACGGAGTCTGTGTTAAGAAATTTACATGCTCAACTTTCCCCAATTTTGGCTCAGCGTGAAGCACAGTTAAAAAAAGTTAGTTAATCATAAAGAAAAAAGAGGCAAGCATAGATGGCTGAAGAATTACAAAGTTTGCGTGAGCAAATTGATCAGGTAGATAAATCACTGCTTTCTTTACTCGCAAAAAGAATGCAATTGGTAGCTGAAGTGGGAGAAGTTAAAAACCGTCATGGCTTACCGATTTATGCACCTGATAGAGAAGCCTCCATGCTTGCTTCTCGTCGTAATGATGCACAAATGATGGGGATTTCTCCTGATTTAATTGAAGATGTATTACGCCGAGTAATGCGAGAATCCTATACTAAAGAAAATGATAAGGGATTTAAAACACTCAACCCTCAATTAGGTAAAATCGTTATTGTGGGAGGAAATGGGAAAATGGGTAAACTATTTTCTCGTTTGTTTACACTCTCAGGCTATCAAGTTGAAAGTTTAGAAGCTGATGAATGGCAAACTAAATCGCCCGCTATTTTTGATAATGCAGGAATGGTGATTATCAGTGTACCCATTCATTTGACTGTTGAGGTGATTAAAGCGCTTCCTGTTTTGCCTAAAAATTGCTTACTTGTCGATCTCGCTTCTATTAAAAAGGCGCCTTTAGAAGCAATGTTAAAGGCACATAGTGGACCTGTTTTAGGTCTTCATCCAATGTTTGGCCCTGACGTCCCCAGTTTAGCGAAACAGGTTGTGGCGTACTGCGAAGGACGAAACCATACAGAATTTGAATGGCTGTTAGAGCAGTTAATGGTATGGGGAGCAAGAATTGAGGCTATTACGCCAGAAGAGCATGATAAAAACATGAGTTTTATTCAAGCACTTCGACATTTTACGACCTTTGCTTATGGTCAGCATTTAGCAAAAGAAAAAGTGGATTTGGCCAGCTTACTGCGACTCTCGTCTCCTATTTATCGTTTAGAATTGGCAATGATAGGGCGCTTATTTGCTCAGGATCCTCAACTTTATGCTGATATTATTTTGTCATCGAAAGAGAATATTGCCTTAATTCGTCGATATCATCATTCATTAGGTCAAGCTATCGATTTATTAGATATAAATGCCAAGAGTGAATTTGTTCATTCATTTAATAACGTGAGTGATTGGTTTGGTGATTATGCTTCTCAATTTATGAAAGAGAGTGGTATCTTATTACAAAAAGCGAATGATAGCCGAATATAGTTAAATTATTTGTTATATAAAAGGCCGAGCAATAAAATAAATGTTCGCTTTTTATATTATTAATTATTTTAAGTTTAACTTATCATTATTCATTATCATAAAAATGACCAAACATCGCCGCTGGGCTCTGTGGTCTTGCTATTATTTTGAGGTTATTCATTTATTGATGATTTATTTTCTTTTATATCTTCATAAAAATGAGCACTTATATAACGAATGAATAAAAATTGACGTATCAAAATATCGCCGCTGGGCTCTGTGGTCTTGCTATTATTTTGAGGTTATTCATTTATTGATGATTTATTTTCTTTTATATCTTCATAAAAATGAGCACTTATATA
>NZ_MIIZ01000840.1:0-2615 GCF_001743005.1 Shigella sp. FC1967
ATTCTTATATTTAAGAAAACCATCTTATCGATGTTCATAAGGTGTTTTAGAAAGGAGTTATTTATGTATCCTGTTGATTTACATGCTCATACTATTGCTAGTACACATGCTTACAGTACAGTTAGTGAATATTTCCAACAAGCTAAAAAGCAGGGAATTCAATTGTTTGCAATTACAGACCATGGTCCAGATATGGATGATGGGCCTCATGAATGGCATTTTTCTAATTTACCCGTGATCCCCCGTATTATTGATGGTGTTGGCATACTTTATGGTATAGAAGCGAACATTAAAAATATTAAAGGTGAAACAGATTGTAGTGAGAAAATGAGCAAGAAATTAGATATTGTACTTGCTGGTTTTCATGATCCAGTAATGAGCTCATTAGGCATTGTTGATAATACAAAAGCATTAATAGCAACAATAGCAAGTGGTTGTGTTCAAATGATTACGCATCCAGGTAATCCGAAATACCCAATAGAAATTGCTGAAGTTGCAAAAGCGGCTGCAGCTTATAACGTTGCTTTAGAAATGAATAATTCATCATTTATTCATTCTAGAGTAGGGAGTGAGAAAAACTGCATAGACATAGCGAAAGCAGTACGTGATGCTGGAGGACTTATTGCGCTAGGCTCTGACTCACACATAGCCTCTTCATTAGGAAATTTTGATCGAGTATTAGACGTATTAGCTCAAATAGACTTTCCACAAGAGCGTATATTAAATGTAACCCCAAGAAGGGTGTTAGATTTTCTAAAATCACACGGCAAAAAAGAGATCCCTGAATTTAGCCATTTTTAATGTTGGTTTAAATCAGTAATAAGAAAAAGCTATCCTAAGATTAAGATAGCTTTTATGATGCGGGGGGATTTAACACTTACTGATGAAAAACCGTTAATTCTTGTTTTAGTCTATCTGATTGTGTTTGCAAAGAATCTAATGAACTGACTAATTCTCGAGTCATGGTTGAGTTAGCTTGTGTTGTTTGATCTAATTGATTTATTGCATCTTCAATTTGGGCAATACCATTACTCTGTTCATTTGTAGAAATAGAAATATCGTGGATCATTTCATTAATATTTTCAGTATGCTTAGAAATATCTACCATATTATCGTTTGCGTCAGCGGCTAGCTGAAAACACTGATTTATTTTTTTACTTGAATTAGCGACAAGGACTTTTATCTCTTTTGATGCCAAATTACAGCTAATCGATAATTCTCTTACTTCTTTAGCGACAACCGCAAAGCCTTTTCCGTGTTCACCCACCCTTGCTGCTTCTACGGCGGCATTTAAAGCCAATAGATTTGTTTGGAAGGCAATATTGTCGATCGTAGAGGTAATATCGTTAATTTGTTCAGAGAATGTGACAACTTCATGCATATTCTCAACAACGTTAGCGAGCATTTCATTGCTTTGATGGATCATCGTATCTGTTTTTGTGACTAACTCACAGGATGCTTGTGTATTTTCTGCATGTTGTTTGGATGTAACACTTAATTGTCGTATCCCCGCTGAGGTTTCGAGTACAGCTGCTGATTGTTGTTCAACACGAATAGCAAGATTATTGTTCATCACAGCAATATCGCTCAATTCCGAATTAATTAGGCCCGAGCTGTGATTGATGTTATTGACGATCCGTTTTATCTGGTCACGCATTTTTTGAATATTCGCTGTGAGAATATTTATTTCAAATAAACCTTTTGTAGTAACATCAGTCGCTAATTCTCCGTTACTAATATCTTCGATATTTTTCATTATAGCGTTTAAAGGTGAAATAAAGTTTTTTCGTAATACAACTTGAACTAAGAAAGAAAAAAACAACAATTAATATTGAAATGACGATCAAGCTGTAAATAATTTTATCGTACAGTAATTCACCTTCACCTAATGAAGCTGTGTAATAAGTTTCTAACTGTTGATGATAGTTTGTATAGGCTTGCTCAAAATTGTCTTGGTAAGTTTGTGTCGGTTGATTTAAATACTCGTATGTTTTGCCTTGTTCTAGGAAGGCTAAAAATTCAATAAGTGCTGCATTAAGCTCAGTATATTTTTGCTCTAATTGTTGTATATAACTTTGATCTTCAACATGATGAGAAAAAATTTTTGAAGTTCTTTCCATCCATTTTCAACGTGTTGAAGTTTTTCTTTGGTTTGTTGTAATAATGAAGAGATGTCAGTATTTGCAGTAGCCATTTTATTAATGATTAATAAGTGACGAGAGCTGGCTCTATTTAGGGTATTCCGTGTTTGTAGTAGATTTTCCCATGTGTTATTTAGTAGTGATTGTTCATGATAGATAGTATTTAGTGTGTTTAAATTTCTCTTGTAATCATTAACGGAAGAGAGGAATAAAACACAAGCTAACCCAAGAAGTAAGATTAAAGAGCCAGTAATAAGCCAAACTAAAGTAGTTGTTTTTAAACTCGACATATTAAAAGAGACGTTTGGCAAATAACGTTGTTTGAAGTTCTTAAACATGTAATGTTATTTCCTTTTCATAAAAATATAACTGTGTAATTTATTGATTTTTAAGTTTTATTTTTACTTCCTGTAACTGGTATAGACAAAGAATTAAAAAACAAAATGAAAATATGTTTTTAGCTCACTCTTTGAT
>NZ_MIIZ01000841.1:0-2601 GCF_001743005.1 Shigella sp. FC1967
CAGCCAACCACCAGCGCTATCCATAGAGACTGCACCAAAGAGTGAACCTCCCAAGCAGATTGGTGCTGCACAAGACACCGACCGCAATACCAGTGCGTTTCAAAGTCCGTTCGAGGAGGTAAGTGACTCCATGATCGGTCTAATGGATAGCTCTTTCGTCAAAGTCATAGCGGTGTTGATGCTGGTGTTTGGGTTGCTAGTGGAATTATGAGGCAGAGCCCATCAGGAATTGTGATGGGGATAATGCCTGCAATTATGATCATGACCGCGCCAACGGTTATTCGTACCATGTTCGATACAGGCGCGGCCAGTACCAAGCCAGTGGAAGATAGCGGAAGCTCATTTCCTTTCTTCTTGGTGGCAATAGTGCCGGTGCTGATTTTCTTTGCCTATAGAGCTTTTATGAACAACCGGAGCGACTCCGAAATTGATGAGTTGTTAAGAGAAGCCCGACGTGCTGAAAGGGCTGAACGACCAAGCAATGAGCCTCCCTCAGTGGATGAACTCCGTGAGCGCCAGCAACAAAACCCAGAAAGAGAACCGGTGGTTGTCAGCTCATCAGCTCCGGCACCAAAGGTGCAAAAGGAAGAGCCAATCGAAGTACAGCCAGGCAAGCGCAAAATTATTTTGGATTAGTGGGGTAGGTTATGAGCAAAAAGCGCATCGTAATCAAAAATGGTGAGGTCTGCGGGTTTGCCGATGAGGTTTCATTCAAAGGCCTTGAAGTGCAGGAATACAGTAAAACAAGGGTTTCGCGCATCGTGCCGACGAACGGATTTCTAATGATCGCGTTCTACGTTATTCGCGGACTTTGTTCAGACGAGTCAAAGATCGCGGCATGGACTCGTGTTTGGCGTTGCCAGTGGAAGGTTCTGATCGACGGTAAAAGCTATGGCCCATTCAGCAGTCGTGCAGATGCTATCGCGTTCGAGAAGGACGAGATCTACAAACAAGGCAAATTCTTTGCCGATGCCACTCACGAGGCGGCAGTATGATGACACGGGCGGCTATGGCCGCTCTGTTATCCGCGTTGGTAATAGGCCTTGTGTCTGATTTGGCCGCACAAGAGCTGGTGGTAAGCCAGGTGGCTATAGACAAGTCCACTGAGGTGGAGAAAGAAGCTACCTTCCACAACCGCAAGTGGGTGTTAAGGACGGGGCAGGTTAGTGGATTCTTCATCTGCCAAGGAGATAACAAAGACATTTACTACCGGCATGACAGGGTGGGCGCTCACTGCCAGAAGACATCGACTGGGTGGCGCAATGTACTAGGTCTCAGGGACGATGTTCCGGAAGTTGAGCTGAGCGTGTACCTGGGGACCGTTGAAGGTGTACCCGTGAAAGTTCTTCATCAGGAAGTGGATGGTTACGATCTGAAAGTGCAGTACAAGGTTGCACGTAAAGGATCAGCAAATGAGTGAGAGTGTGCGCCAGTCAACACCGATGGCGAAGATTAAAATCCTGCCGAGTTTCGTGGGGTTTCCCTTCCCGTCGGCGCTGCTTATCGGTGCGGGGTTCCTCAATGGCCCTTTGTGGGGTTTTGCCGCATTCGTCTTTCATGTCGTCATCAAGCGGTACATCTACAGAGAATACCGGAGGTTGCCATATCCGATGCCAACCAGCTCAAGGCATATGGATGAGTTGAGCGAGCTCCTTGTAAAGGGGATACCGGAGGAATTTTTCCATCGGCTCGATGCAGCTTGCAGATCTGATGCGTCAGTACAAATAACCTGCCCAAAGAAATACCGGCTGCTCAAAATGTCGTTGAATCGCTATGCCAACCGCTTTGGTTGTTACCCGCAGTTCCGTGAAGGGGATGAAATAGCGATTGAGGTAACAGAGCCCAGACCAAGAAGGGCTGGAGCGGGAAAGAGCTTTCCAAGGCTGGGCAGTCTTGACGAACTACAAAGGGGCGAGGCCAAAGAGCCCGAAGTCATCAGCTCTACATCGGACCAGAAAGAACAAGGCACTCCCAAGCGAGACAAGAGAAAAATCATTCTGGACTGAACATGGAACAAATCAGAAAAGGCCTAACTCTCGAATACGCAAAAGAGAAGCGTGAGAAGCTCTTGGCGGAGCTCAAATCAGATGAACACTACAACCAGACTGAAACAGTAGCCTATGGGCACCACGACCCGCTCAGCGTTCCTGTGGCAGCTTGCGATAGTTGTCATGGCCGGGCGCAAATGCAGAAGGTTATAGGTCCTCCTGTGCGCTGGAATATGGTCTGTCTGGGTTGTGGGAAGGCCATCCAGCAAATCCAGAAACGACCGTGGCAAGCAGCAATGGCGTGGAACCAAATTAACTTGGGAACACAGGACTACAGACAACTGCCCCTCTTTGGACTTGGGAGCCTGTCTCCTGAGTCAGCAAGACAGAGAATGGTGGGAATACGCAGGAACCTGGAGCTGAGAAAGAGCCTCGCCGGTATCGAGAGGACGATAGCCCACAAGGAAGGTCAACGCCCACCAGGGAAAGAGTACCAGCAACGACTGGAAGCATATCTGCAATGGGCCATGCTGGCGCTGAGGTTGCTCAAAGTCAAAGCAAGTTAGTGGTGAGAAGGAAGAGAGAACCCGGTACTGTGAAGCGCCGGGTTTTT
>NZ_MIIZ01000842.1:0-2595 GCF_001743005.1 Shigella sp. FC1967
TTTTTTGGCGGGGTTTGCTGTTCCGACCCCTTTATTGCCTGCCTTGCTCTTAAAAGTTGCGCTGCGGGACTATTGCCTAATGAAGCACTATTTTCTTTTGGTGAAGAAGATGGGTGAGCCATTTGAGACGAATGCGTCTGCACCGTTTGTGGAGCATAATGTTCAGACATTCTATTTGTAGGCAATGATGCTGAAGGTAACGTTTGTGCTAATGGCGCAGAAGGTATTTCATCAATCACTGTTTTAGGATGAAAAGCAAGCGCACGTAGTAGCGTCATTTCAACCCCCATGCGTCTATCTGGCGCATAAGCCAGTTCTTTTCGCCCAACTAATAAGGTTTGATAATAGAGCTGTAGATCTTGTGGAGAAACCGATTTAGCCAATAAACGTAAACGTTCTTGAGTAAATTGCTCTTGAGGATTTTCTTCACTAGGTAATAACTGCAACATCGCAATTTGATGCAATAATGAGAGTGTTTCAACCAAGAAATTTTCCCAGTCAGTACCTCTTGAAGCAACTTCATTAACCAGCGACATGACCTGCTGACCATCTGCTTTTACCAGCGCTTCAATCAATGCTAAAGGTTGAGCGTCATCAATAGTACCCAGCATTTGGCTAACCACTTCCGCGCTGACAACACCTTCGCCACTTGCAATAGCTTGGTCAGTTAAGCTTAACGCATCTCGCATACTGCCATCAGCGGCACGAGCAATAAGTTGACGTGCTCGCACATCATTTTCAATATGCTCTGCTGAAAGCACTTTTTCGAGTTGTGTCGCAATTTGGTCAATATCTAAGGCTCGCAAATGAAATTGCAGGCAACGCGATAATATTGTGACAGGTAATTTTTGTGGATCTGTCGTCGCTAATAAAAATTTAACGTGTTCTGGCGGCTCTTCTAATGTTTTTAGTAACGCATTAAAACTGTGACGAGAAAGCATGTGAACTTCGTCAATCAAGTAGACCTTAAAGCGTCCACGTGCTGGCGCGTACTGGACATTATCCAAAAGTTCACGGGTATCTTCTACCTTAGTTCGAGATGCCGCATCGATTTCAATTAAATCAACGAAACGCCCTTGTTCTATTTCAAGGCAATTTGCACATTGACCACAAGGTTTACTCGTAATGCCTGTTTCACAATTAAGCCCTTTAGCAAATAATCGGGCAATAGTGGTTTTTCCGACACCTCTTGTGCCAGAAAAAAGATAGGCATGATGAAGTCGCTGATGATCAAGACCATTAGCTAAAGCAGTCAACACATGACGTTGACCAACAACATCGTTAAAAGTTTGTGGGCGCCACTTACGGGCAAGTACCTGATAGCTCATTGATTCCGCTAAATTTGAACGAGATTTGTCTCTATGCTAACACAGGGGCGACCTATTGAGCGAGATCTGTAAGAAACAAATGAGATATTGATGAAAGAACCAGCAGAAATTTTAGATAAAGTAAGAAGTCACAATTGTGCGGGCAATATACATTTATAAAAATAGAAAAAACTTATAAAAGATATATAAACACCCGCACTCTTACTTGTGTTTAAGATAAGAACTTAATTCGCCCATCTCTAAACAGTGAAGATATTAATGTCCTGGAAAATTAACCAATGTAAAGCTGTGAATACCTTGTTTTTCTAAGCGTTCGATACCGCCTAAATCAGGTAAGCAGATAATGAATGCAGCTTCTGTCACAGTCCCACCTAAACGGCGGATAAGACGAGCAGTTGCTTCAATGGTGCCACCTGTTGCCAGTAAATCATCAACCATTAATACTTTGTCTTGATCCGTAATGCTATCTTTGTGGATCTCTAAAGTATCTGTGCCATATTCCAGATCATAAGTTTCACTGAGCGTTTCGCGAGGCAATTTACCTTTTTTACGAACAGGAACAAAACCAACCCCTAGGCGTAAAGCGACAGGAGCACCAAATAGGAAGCCGCGCGCTTCGGTACCCACAACTTTAGTGATACCCTGACCTTGGTAATGTTCTACCAATAAATCAATGGTTGCCTGATATGCGGCAGGATTATCCAATAATGTAGTAATATCACGGAATAATATCCCTTCTTTTGGATAATCTGGAATGGTTTCAATACTGTCTTTAATAAATTGCAGTTGTTGCGCGTTAGCAGTCATAATCAGTGCCATAATAAAAAACGAAACGATAGAATCTATGCAATATGCCGTTAAAATGCAACAGAAAGCCAATTAACAACTCTTTTTTGTTGCTTTAAGTCAATTCATGTTTTTATTAAAACAGGGACAAGAAACCGATGAATAAACCCGATCCTTTAAGCTTGTTTAAAAAACAGATAGACAATCTAGCCGAAACAGTGGCACCTATTGCAAACAAAAAAAATTGCAGCACCTTGCTTCGACACAGCACTATTCCACCGCCGAAGTGATTCTCTTGGCGGCTATATGCAACAGATCCGCGATA
Organism: Shigella sp. FC1967; assembly: GCF_001743005.1. Taxonomy (NCBI): domain Bacteria; kingdom Pseudomonadati; phylum Pseudomonadota; class Gammaproteobacteria; order Enterobacterales; family Enterobacteriaceae; genus Shigella; species Shigella sp. FC1967. The sequence continues at coordinate 2,440 of NZ_MIIZ01000842.1, forward strand.
ATTTTACTCAGTTAATCGCTTGTGTTGAGGCACAACGAAGCCAGCAGGTTAAATTTCTGGCCACACAAATCCTACAACAAATTGAAGCATTAACTCGTGAATTATCGACACAAACACTAAGAAAGCAAGAGAACCAGCTTACTCAACGAAAAAAAA
>NZ_MIIZ01000843.1:0-16454 GCF_001743005.1 Shigella sp. FC1967
TAAGTGATTTTTAACTATATTGAACCCATTTAAATAAGTAAAAAAATAATATATTTGGGTGCCTTTTTATGAAGTCATTAATTGTCGTATTTAGTTACAATATAATTCCCCTTGTGGATTTTTGACTTTACTTCTTGTAAAATAGCACTTTATTTCTATTGTCCCTTTTTAATAAACCAATCGAGCCAATGCTATGGCGTCACTGAAAGATGTAGCTCGACTTGCTTCCGTTTCTTTGATGACAGTCTCAAGAGCAATTAATAACCCTGAGTTATTAAAACCAGAAACACTGAAACAAGTCCAAAATGCGATTGATCAACTTAACTATGTTCCAGATTATTCTGCACGAAAAATTCGTGGGCAAGGAACAAAAGTGTCATCAATTGGTGTTTTAGCGATTGATACCGCCACGACACCATTTTCTGTTGAAATGATTTTATCCATAGAACAAACCGCAAGAGAATTTGGTTGGAGTTCATTTGTGGTCAATTTGACTGCACAAGATTGTTATGAAAATGCCATTTGGCAACTTTTGGCTCAACGCCCAGATGGGATTATCTATACCACGATGGGGTTGCGTGAAATCACGGTACATGAAAAGTTGCGTGATAAGAATTTAGTGTTAGCAAACTGTTTGGATAAAACCCACGCTTTTCCAACTTATATTCCTGATGATTATCATGGGCAGTACTTTGCGATGAAAAAAGTCATCGAAAAAGGGTATCGTCGCCCATTGTGTTTTTATATACCCACAGAGTCTGTTGCTGGTCCTATTCGTCGTAAAGCGGTTGAAGATGCTTGGCAAGAAGCTGGGTTGCCATTGGCGGATCTTCAACAATATACGATGATGTTTGGAGATGAGCACTACCGTGATGTCATTGAAATATTGAAAAAGCATTGTATTCATCAAAAAGCTGACTTTGATATCCTCATTTGTGGTAATGACCGTATTGCGTTTTTAGCGTACCAAGTTTTACTTTCTATGGGGTTACAGATCCCAGAGCAAGTGGCTGTTTTGGGATTTGATAATATGATTGGTACAGGAGAGTTGTTTTATCCACCCTTAACGACCGTACAATTGCCTCATTATGAATTAGGTAAAGAAGCGACGTTACATATTATTCAAGAACGAAACCATAAAGATACCCTACATGTACCTTGTCAATTAGTTGAACGTGAGTCTATTTAAAGACTCAGTCTTACTTATCTTCTCAATATGAGTAAATACTATTTAGCTGCCAATATTTACCATTAATCAATGTTGCATCACCATTCATGGCAAAAAGACGTAAAGCTTGAGTTTCTTCTTGAGCATAATATCGGCTACTAAGGGTAAATTCACCTTTGTTGACAAAGATTTCAATTGATGAGCGATCAATAAAAATACGTAAATTCAATTCATAACCTTCAGGTAATGGAATACTTCTCGCGCCACTTATGTTGTGCTGAGGATAATGACGGTTAAGAACGAAACGATGTGATTGATTATCGACAAAGAGCTCAAGACCTTCACCTAGCCATAAGCCAAATTTTTCAGCGTGGCTGTCTAAAGAGAACGTTAAATCGAGTTCGATAGCGGAAGCATTATTTATTAGCTCGATAGATTGATTACTGAGTGTAACAGGTTGAATCATCTGCTTTTTTTGGCGCAATGATTCGATTTCTTTAACGGGGATCATGCGTAAGCGATTTTTGGATTTATCAAAAGTGATTTCTCTAGGGAGGGTAAAGCAGCCAGACCAGAATTCAGATTTTGAAGGCATTGGTGAATTCCACATATCCATCCATCCCATAGAAACACGACGGCCATCAGGTGTCGTAAATGATTGTGGTGCATAATAATCATGACCATTATCGAGTTCAATAAAGTGACCTTGTGGTTTAAATGGTTGATTTGGTGACCACTGGCCAATTAATGCACCTGATTGAAAGAGATTGCGATATTGATAGCCTTCGGCGCGTTTTCCTTGTGGTGAGAAGACAATGGCAAATTCGTTTTCTTGACTAATAGGGAAGAAATCAGGGCACTCCCACATATAAACATTTTTATCATCTGTTTTCCCTAAAACAGTGTAATCGTTGTTCCACTGCTGACCCTCTACAAATAAGGTTTCGCTAGAGAAGAGTAGGACTTGTCCTTGATCTTTTTCATCACGCGCACCAACAACCATCCACCATTTACCTTCTTGATACCAGACTTTCGGATCACGAAAATGCATATAACCTTTAGGTGGCTCTAAGACGATCCCTTTTTTCTCGAAATGAATACCATCTTCACTAATAGCAACACATTGTGCTTCATAGATTTGGCTATCATCACCTTCGTCTGCTAACCAGTTGTGCCCTGTATAGAAAAGATAGAGTTTGCCTTCATGGCTAATTGCTGATCCTGAGAAACAACCACTTTTGTCGTAGTCATCTCCCGGAGTTAGTGCAATCGGTTGGTGTTGCCAGTGGATCATATCGGAGCTTGTGGCATGTCCCCAATGCATTGGCCCCCAGTCTTGAGAATAAGGGTGGTGCTGATAAAAGGCATGATATAAACCATCATGATAAATAAGACCATTAGGATCATTCAACCAACCTGCAGGCGCGGCTAAATGAAACTGGGGATAAAATTTATTACCTCGTTTTTCAATTAAAGTATTTAAGGCCTTTGTTGATTGTTCTAAGCGGTGTTTCATATCATTATCCTTATTCTATTTAGCGTGAATAGTGTGTTTTTAAGCGTACAGAAAAGGTAAGGAACAGATTAATCACACTATTACTCTTGTTGTTAACGATAACATTTAGAGTGAAAAAATACGATGTATGAAATTTACTTTATCATATTATCTTATTATGTTAACGTTATCAGTGTGGATTTACGAGCAATATCTTTATTTCTTCGTTATGAATAGTCATAGAAACAGAATATAGTTAAGAAAAATAATTGCTTATCTTCTGGAGAGATTATGAAAGTCTGGTCTTTAGGTGACGCTGTTGTTGACTTGATCCCATTGCAAAACATGCAATATGAAGCATGCGCAGGGGGCGCGCCTGTCAATGTTGCGGCGGGTGTGGCTAAACTGGGTCAAAAAAGTGGTTTTATTGGACGTGTCGGTGAAGATGCGTTCGGCCATTTTATGCAAAAAACATTGTTTGATCTGGGGGTTGATACTGGTTCAATGGAATTTGATGAGTTTCACCGTACCAGTACTGTTCTTGTCTCTTTGCAAGAAAATGGTGAGCGTGATTTTACTTTCTTAGTTGCTGAGTCTGCCGATCAATTTTTAACAGAAAAATCGTTGCCTGCGTTTGAAAAAGATATTTTGCATTTTTGCTCGTTAGCATTAGTTAATCCTATTTGTCGCTCAACCTTAGATTGTGCAATCAAAAATATTAAAGAAAGCGGTTCACTACTGAGTTTTGATATTAATTTGCGTCCTCAAATGTGGCGTGATCATGAAGAAATGCGCGAAATTATTGATAATTATGCGCATAAAGCTGACATATTAAAATTATCAGAAGATGAACTTACGTGGATGACACAAGAAGTGACATTGAATAATGCACTTAAAAAATTAGAAGATTATCCCGCTCGTTTAAAAGTGATCACTCAAGGCTCTAAAGGTTGTTTAGTTTTAACACCAAATACTCAAATCGCATTTAGTGCCTTTATCGTTGAATGTATTGATACAACAGGGGCTGGTGATGCCTTTATGTCGGGTTTGCTCGCTGCGCTTGCTGAATATGGGTTTGCTGAAGATGAACCATATTTATCAAAAATAGTAACGCAAGCGGCTGCTTGTGGCGCTTTAGCCACCACTCAAAAAGGAGCGATAGCAGCGGCACCCAGTCGTAAAAAATTACATGATTTTGTTCAGCAACAACCGCCTTTACATGTTAGGGAGATTTTCTAACATTTCACCCATTTTTTCTGGTTGTGGTTTTTACCACGGTTTTCCCTTAATGGAATTTTCCTATTCTCCATTTATAACGACTTTTCTCGGAGTGGTTATTTATGGAGATTTTTTTATCTTATCTCTATCGCCGTATTGATGTTTGAGCAATCAGCGATGCTGATCATATAGTTTCGCCCATTTTAAGCGTATGATATTCAATCTTATTGACTTTTATTGATGGAACATTAAATGTGGGCTCAATCGGGCGCGGTATTAGCCATTTTTTCTTATATTCTTTGGGGGATAACCCCTCTGTTTTATCGGCTGTTACCTGGCGCGCAACCATTAGAAATGTTGGCTCAGCGTTTGATCTGGTCTATTCCTCTTTTATTACTCGTACGACTCTTTATTAAAAATAGGACACGATGGTACGCTGTTTTACAAGATAAGCGCTCTATTTTTATGTGTCTATTTAGCTCAATGGCGATGGCCGTTTCTTGGTGTACATTTACCTATGCATTAACACATCAACAAGTATTAGAAGCGAGCTTAGGGTATTTTATTAATCCACTTTTCTCAATTTTTATTAGGCGTTATCTTTCTTAAAGAAAAGCTGAATCCAGCAGAAAAGTGGGCTGTCGTCTTAATCTGTGCGGGTGTGGGCTATCAATTGTGGATGTACGGCGAATTACCTGTACTCGCTATTATGATGGGAGGCGCATTTGCTGTATACGGTTTGATCCGTAAATTTATTCGTTTTGATGTGATCACTTCTTTATTTATGGAAACGCTCTGGTTAATGCCATTAGCAATAGGGGTTACTATTTGGTTATTGATAACAGATAAAAGTGCACTACCTTCTGCTGACAATCTGACGCGTTTTTATTATGTTTTAACCGCACCTGTCACTATATTGCCATTATTGTTCTTTACCGCAGCCGTTAAACGAACCACATTAACTGTCATCGGATTGGCGCAATATATTGAACCGACCATTCAATTTTTACTGGCTGTTTTCTTATTCCATGAAGCTTTTGATGAAGTAAAAGGCGTGAGTTTTTCGCTGATTTGGTTAGGGCTTTTATGCTGTATCTTAGCGCTTATTCGAAAACGCCTTAATTATCTAAAAATTCAAAAAGGAAAACGTAGCCAAACGGTGTAATTGTTTTATTTCCCTGCTTGATTATTTTTTTGTCTGGCTATTTTTCTATCACGCTAAATCCGTTATGCTATATGAAATGCAATCGTTTGCGTGGTTGCGGTTTTTATTAATGGCGAGGATAAAAAATGACAGTGCTGGGTACGGCTCTTACACCAAATGCAACAAAAGTGATGTTATTAGGTGCGGGTGAATTAGGCAAAGAAGTCGCGATAGAATGCCAACGATTAGGTATTGAAGTGGTTGCCGTTGATCGTTATCTCAATGCTCCTGCTATGCATGTTGCTCATCGCCATCATGTTGTAAATATGCTTGATAGCGATGCATTAAAACAAGTTATAGAACAAGAGCGACCGGATTTTATTGTTCCAGAAATTGAGGCTATAGCAACGACGTTACTGATTGAATTAGAACAAGCAGGGCAAAACGTTGTTCCTTGTGCGCGTGCTGTAAAGCTGACGATGGATAGAGAAGGGATCCGTCGTTTAGCCTCAGAAACATTACACTTACCTACATCAAACTATCAATTTGTTGACGATGAGGTGAGCTTTAAAAAAGCCGCATTAGAAATCGGCTTCCCTTGTATTGTAAAACCTGTCATGAGTTCATCAGGAAAAGGGCAAAGTGTTATTCGTCACGAAAACGATTTAGCTCAGGCTTGGACGTATTCGCAAGAGGGAGGGAGAGCAGGAAAAGGGCGCGTTATCGTAGAGAAAATGATCCCGTTTGATTTTGAGATCACGTTACTGACTATTCATGCTGTTGATGGGATCCATTTTTGTGCTCCTATTGGGCATCGACAAGAAAAGGGGGATTACCGAGCATCGTGGCAGCCTCAGAAAATGAGTGATATTGCACTTGCTAAAGCAGAGCATATCGCGAGTAAAGTGGTTGAAAACTTAGGGGGTTATGGTTTATTTGGTGTTGAATTATTTGTTCAAGGCAATGAGGTCTTCTTTAATGAAGTCTCACCTCGCCCTCATGATACAGGATTGGTAACACTCATTTCTCAAGATTTATCAGAGTTTGCTCTTCATGTTCGTGCTTTTTTAGGCTATCCCATTGGGGGGATCCGCCAATTAGGTGCTTGCGCATCGGCGGTTATTTTACCCGCGCTTTATAGTACAAATATTGTTTATTCTGGTATTGAAAAAGCGTTGAAGGCGGATCGCCAAATTCGCCTTTTTGCTAAGCCTGAAATTGTAGGCTCTCGCCGTCTTGGTGTTGTGCTTGCTCATGCTGATACAATAAAACATGCATTGGATGAAGCAATTGCAGGTGCTGACGCTATTATTGTCAATGACGCCCAAAAATAGCGATATAACATAAGATTACTTACCGCTAAGATGAGAACTTAACTTAGCGGTGAAGTCCTGCGTTAATAAAATACGCTTGAGAACAGAGAGAAAAACAGACAGTAAGTATTATCTGGATTCAAATTTTAATCATATAAGACACTTAATCATTTTTATTCGCTTAATTTTTTACTCAACCCTTGAAACTTGCTTAACTATCCCCACTTTTTACTCATATTGATTTTTTTTCGCCAAATTAGGATTAATTGAGGTAAAAATGAGTATGAAAGGTCAGGAAACAAGAGGATTTCAGTCAGAAGTTAAACAACTTCTTCAATTAATGATCCATTCTCTTTACTCCAATAAAGAAATTTTCCTTCGCGAATTGATTTCGAACGCATCAGATGCGGCTGATAAATTACGTTTCCGTGCATTATCAGATGCAGCGCTGTATGAAAATAACGGTGAGTTACATGTACGCATTTCCACTGATAAAGAAGCTCGTACTCTGACTATCAGTGATAATGGTATTGGGATGACCCGTGATGAAGTTATTGATAATCTCGGTACTATTGCAAAATCAGGTACAAAATCATTCTTAGAATCAATCGGACAAGATCAAGCTAAAGATAGCCAACTCATTGGCCAGTTTGGTGTTGGATTCTATTCTGCGTTTATCGTTGCAGATAAAGTAACAGTACGCACTAGAGCGGCTGGTGAAAGTGCAGATAAAGGTGTTTTTTGGGAGTCTGAAGGCGAAGGTGATTACACCGTTGCTGATATTGAAAAAGCGGAGCGTGGTACAGAAATTACACTTCATTTACGTGAAGGTGAAGATGAGTATTTAGATGATTGGCGCCTGCGTAGTATCATTAGTAAATATTCCGACCATATTTCTTTGCCTGTTGAAATTGAAACGAAAAATGAAGAAGACGGCACTGTAACATGGGAAAAAATTAATAAAGCGCAAGCACTTTGGACTCGTAATAAAGCTGAAGTAAGTGATGAAGAATATAAAGAGTTTTATAAACATATCTCTCATGACTTTGCAGATCCACTAAGCTGGGCACACAACCGCGTAGAAGGTAAGCAAGAGTATACAAGCTTATTATATGTGCCTTCAAAAGCGCCTTGGGATTTATGGAATCGTGAACAACGTCATGGTTTAAAACTGTATGTGCAGCGCGTCTTTATCATGGATGAAGCTGAGCAGTTTATGCCAAATTACCTACGCTTTATCCGTGGATTAGTGGATTCTAATGATTTACCGCTAAACGTTTCGCGTGAAATTTTACAAGACAGCTCTGTGACACGTAATTTACGCAGTGCATTAACGAAACGTGCATTACAGATGTTACAAAAATTGGCAGAAAACAAGCCGGAAGAGTATCAATCATTCTGGAAAGAGTTTGGTTTAGTCTTGAAAGAAGGCCCCGCAGAAGATTCATCTAACATTGAAACTATTGCAAAATTACTACGTTTTGCATCAACGCATAACGACAGTGATGCGCAAACAGTGTCATTGGAAGATTATGTTAGCCGTATGGTTGAAGGTCAGGAAAAAATCTATTACATCACCGCTGATAGTTATGCGGCTGCGAAAAATAGTCCTCATTTAGAGTTGTTCCGCAAAAAAGGTATCGAAGTACTGCTGTTATCTGATCGTATAGATGAGTGGATGATGAATTACCTGACTGAGTTTGATGGCAAATCATTCCAGTCTGTAAGTAAAGCTGATGAATCTCTTGATAAACTTGCTGATGAAGAGAAATTGGCAGAGCAAGAAGAAACAGATAAACAATTAGCTCCTTTTGTTGAACGTATTAAAACCTTGCTAGGGGATAAAGTTAAAGATGTGAAATTAACCCATCGTTTAACAGATACTCCTGCAATTGTGACAACCAGTGCTGACGAAATGACAACACAAATGGCAAAATTGTTTGCAGCAGCAGGACAACAAGTGCCAGAAGTGAAATACAACTTTGAGCTAAACCCAAATCACCCATTAGTGAAGAAAACAGCAGAACTTACGGATGACGCACTCTTTGCAGATTGGGTAAATTTATTACTGGATCAGGCTTTATTTGCTGAAAGAGGCTCTTTAGAAGATCCAAACCAGTTTATTCGCTTAGTGAATCAACTTTTAGTTCAAAAAGCGTAACTGTTTTCGTTTTCAAACATTTAAACCACGTTTCTCTGAAAAGAGAGCGTGGTTTTTTCTTTTTCGATAAAAATAAAATGCAATCGCTACCGTGATTTCTTGAGCGATGACCTCACAAAATGGTATGGTAATGCGTTTTCGAGTTTAAATATAAAAAATTAAATGCAAGGGGATTTACGCGATGCGTATCATTCTGCTAGGCGCTCCAGGCGCTGGTAAAGGCACTCAGGCTCAATTCATTAAAGAGAACTATGGTATCCCACAGATTTCAACTGGTGATATGTTACGTGCGGCAGTTAGTGCCGGTACAGAACTAGGACTGAAAGCAAAAGCACTGATGGATAATGGTCAGTTAGTGACTGATGAATTAGTTATTGCGTTAGTTAAAGAGCGTATCAAACAAGACGATTGCCGTAATGGTTTCTTGTTGGATGGGTTCCCAAGAACAATTCCACAAGCTGATGCAATGAAAGAAGCGGGTATCAATGTGGATTTCGTACTGGAATTCTCTGTACCTGATGAAATCATTGTTGAGCGTATTATTGGTCGTCGTGTTCACGCACCATCAGGTCGTGTTTATCATATAAAATTTAATCCGCCTAAAGTGGAAAATCGTGATGACGTGACGGGTGAAGAATTAACAACGCGTAAAGATGACCAAGAAGAAACAGTGCGTAAACGTTTAGTTGAGTACCATACTCAAACTGCACCGTTAGTTTCTTATTACCAAAATGAAGCTAAAGCAGGTAATGCGAAATACTTCAAAGTTGATGGTACACAAAAAGTAAGCGAAATTAATGCTGAACTAAAAAGTATCCTTGGCTAATTTCGTCATTATGATGACTAATCCCGGTTGAGCCGGGATTTTTTTTTATCTCTTTAAAATAAGGTAAAAAGACTGATCCAATAAATTGACAAGCACAATCTATTATTTTCCTTTATTCTTCTACTCTTTGGTTATCCTAATAAAATAACTCTAAGGAGTCATAGTATGAATGATGCTAAGTATGGTGTTCTTTTGGTTAATCTTGGCACACCTGATGCGCCAACAACGGGAGCTGTTCGACGTTATTTGGCTCAATTTCTTAGTGATCCTCGAGTTGTTGATGTTTCTCCTTTGATTTGGAAACCAATATTACAAGGGGCGATACTACCATTTCGCTCACCTAAAGTGGCTAAGTTATATCAACAGATTTGGATGGATGAGGGCTCACCACTTTTAGTTTATAGCCGAGCGCAACAACGGGCTGTTGCTCAAAGATTACCTCATATACCCGTGGAGTTAGGGATGTGTTATGGCAATCCATCACTCAATGAAGGAGTTGAAAAACTATTACAACAAGGTGTTGAGAACATTATTTTGTTACCACTTTACCCTCAATACTCTTGCTCTACTTCGGCTGCGGTATTTGATGGTGTTAGTCGAATTTTTAAAAATAGGCGTACAATACCCTCTCTTCATTTTATTCGTAGTTATCCTACGCATCCGCTTTATCTCAAAGCGTTAGTCACCTCTATTGAGAAAAGCTTTCAGCAATATGGTAAACCCGATCGTTTAGTTCTCTCTTTCCATGGTATTCCTGAGCGCTTTATCAAAACGGGTGATATTTATTATGATGAGTGTTGCCTCACAACAGAAAAACTAAAAGCGCAATTAGAAGAGCAGTTAGGTTATCCTAAAGAACAGGTCATGTTGACATTTCAGTCACGCTTTGGTCGTGAACCTTGGCTATCGCCTTATACGGATAAAACGATGGAAAAGCTGGGAAGTGAAGGGGTTGAACATGTGCAGGTTGTATGCCCAGGATTTTCATCTGATTGCTTGGAAACATTAGAAGAAATTAATGAACAGAATCGAGAGTTTTTTATTCATGGTGGTGGTAAACAGTACGAATACATTCCTGCATTAAATGATGATCCAGAGCATATTGACTTATTAGAAGCGATGATCAGAGAGGTATGCGAAAAAATAATTACTGAATTCGATAAATAAAAATTATCGGATTTGATGATATATTAATTTGATCATATTTCAGTTATATATAAACTTATCTTTTCTCATTTTTTAAGTCTTTTTAGTGGAAATCACTAAAAGTGCTGATAAACGGACACTGCATTACATAAATTTAGGCAGGAAAATGAATAGTAAGCTTTCAAAACCACAATCTTCAGAAATTGATAAAGGACATTTTGACGATTTCTATCTAAAACAGAATGATGAAATCGATCTTTTTGAATTATTTTCTGTTATTTATAAATCAAAATTTGTCATTATTGGTATTACGTTATTATTTGCTATCGTTGGCTTTACTGTTGCAAGCTTTTTACCACAAAAATGGACGAGCCAAGCTGCAATTACCAAGCCAATGCTGGATGAAATGAAGCAATTAAGAGCAACATTGACTGAGCTTAGCTTAGTGGATGTTGATACAGGTGTGAATGGTTCATCTGTTTATCAAAAGTTTATTAATAACTATAACTCTCGTGTATTACGTGAAGAATATTTAGTGAGTACAGATTATTACAAAAACTTGTTGGCAAAAATGGAAGAGCCAACGCCACTGGATAAACGTAGATTAATTGAAACGATAGTAACGAAAGATATTAATTTAAAAGCTTCAGATGCTAAAAATAGTGAAGAAGAATTTAGTGGTGAAATTAATCTCAGCTTTACCGCCCCAACGCCTGAAGAAGCTTACGATTTACTTTCTGGTTATATTCGCTTTATTTCGACTAAAGTACGTGTAGAAGTAAAAGACGAAATTGATGATCAAATTGAGCGTAAGTTAAGCTTTGCGCAAAAAGCCTATGAGATGGATTTAGAGCGTATCGCTAATGCGCGTAATGTGAATGTGCAACGCCTAAAATATGCGTTAGAAATTGCGAATGCGGCGGGAGTGAAAAAACCTATTTCCAGTGAAGGTGCACAAATTAAAGATGACCCAGATTACTCTATTGCTATGGGTTCTGATGCATTAAGTAGCAAATTAGCGATCACTGAAGCGATTACTGACCCAACAACGGTGAGTGCTGATCTGAAAAACCGCTTATACAATATGAAGCAATTAGAAAAAGTAAAATTAGATGATCTTCAATTTGTACCATTCAAATATATGCTGAAACCTTATGAGCCAACTAAAAAAGATGCACCTAAACGTGCCCTGATTTTAGTTGTGCTGCTTTTGTTGGTTTCATTCTATCTGTTATGGGTGTTTTACTGAGCTATATGGCAAGAAGCCGTCGTAAAACCGCATAAAAATATCTTTAAATAAGTAGGTGTACGGACGTACACCTACTGCCTCTCCCACAATATTGTGTTAACATTGCGCATCTTTTTTAGCTGTGTAGCATTGTTCACAATGAAATTCCCTGGCAAACGAAAATCCAAACACTATTTTCCCGTTAGTTTACGAGATCCTTTATTACAACCCATCATCAATATGACGGAGAGCGAATCTTCTCGCGCTTATATCGTAGGTATTGACCAAACCTTGGTTGATATTGAAGCGAAAGTTGATGAAGCGTTTATTCACCGTTATAACTTGAGTCAGGGACACTCTCTTGTTATTGAAGATGATGTCGCAGAGGCACTTTATCGTGAGTTAACAGACCATAATCTGATAACACACGAATTCGCGGGTGGCACTATTGGTAATACGTTACATAACTACTCTGTATTGGCTGACGATCGCTCGGTGTTATTAGGCACTATGTGTAATAACATTCAGATTGGTAGCTATGCTTATCGTTATTTATGTAACACATCTAGCCGTACTGATCTTAATCACCTCCAAGGTGTTGATGGTGCTATTGGGCGCTGTTTTACGTTGATCACTGAAAATGGTGAGCGTACGTTTGCGATTAGCCCGGGTCAAATGAATCAACTTAGACCTGAAAGCATTCCTGAAGAGGTGATTGCAGAAGCTTCCGCATTGGTATTAACGGCTTACTTAGTTCGCTGTAAACCCGGTGAACCGATGCCCTTAGCGACCATGAAAGCGATTGAGTATGCGAAAAAATATGATGTGCCTGTCGTTCTCACGCTTGGGACAAAATATGTGATTGCAGATGATCCACAATGGTGGCGTGATTTCTTAAAAGAGCACGTTTCTGTTGTCGCAATGAATGAAGATGAAGCTTTTGAATTAACAGGACATGCGGATCCTCTGTTGGCTTCGGATGTTGCTTTAGAATGGGTTGATTTAGTGCTTTGTACCGCGGGACCTGCTGGGCTTTATATGGGCGGTTATACAGAACACGACTTTAAGCGCCAAACTACGCATCCTTTATTACCAGGGGCAATTGCTGAGTTTAATCGTTATGAATTTAGTCGTGCAATGCGCCGTAAAGATTGTGAAGAGCCGGAGAAAGTGTATTCTCATATTGAGCCTTATATGGGTGGTCCTGAAAAAATCATGAATACAAATGGTGCGGGCGATGCGGCATTATCAGCATTACTGCATGATATTACAGCGAATAGCTATCATCGTATTAATGTGCCTAACTCAAGTAAGCATCCACGGACTTATTTAACTTATTCATCATTAGCACAAGTGTGTAAATATGCTAATCGAGTGAGTTATCAAGTACTCAGTCAGCACTCTCCACGTTTGACGCGTGGTTTACCTGAAAAAGAAGATAGTTTGGAAGAAGCCTACTGGGAACGTTAATTTTGTCTTGTTTCTAAATCTTCTTTTGTTAGTGTGAAATAAAAAACCTATCAATATTTATTGATAGGTTTTTTTGTTAACTTAAATTCTGTGGATTTAAGTGACTCACTGTATGTGATTATTGCGCAGCACTCGGTGCAATGATTTGTTGACCGTTTTCAGGTGTTTCATCAATAGCACAGCCAAATTCAACTTCTTTAATTAGCATATTCGCCATTGCCGATGCCGTTTGATCTTCATCGATAATGACGTGATTAGCCCCTTTTTCAATAATAAAAGAAGCTTCTTCATCATAGTTAGCACGCACGATAATATCGTCAAAATGCGCACGAACAATGATATTCAAATCCGGGTTCATACTTCTTGCCGTTTCAGCGATATCTGCAGCTTCATAACCATTAGGTATCGTCAGTAATAAAGATTTCGCACAATCAATACGGGCTAAAGCAAGTGACTCTTTTGTTGATGCATTACCCAGTACGGTATTTAAACCTTTCTCTTTTAATTCAGCGAATTTATTACGGCTATTTTCGATAATAACTAATGGAATAGATTGAGTTAATAATTTATCAGCAAGCATGCTTCCTGCTCGCCCATAACCGACGATAATAGCGTGACCACAAATATCAACAGGAACAGGCATCTCTTCTTCCAGCTCTTCTTGTTGTAACTGTTCCATTTCTTCTTTGGTTTCTGTTTTTGCCAGATAGCGATCTAATAAAGAGAACAGAACGGGGTTTAGCATAATAGAAACTAAAGCACCCGCTAAAACAAGATTACGTGCATCTGGTTCTAAAACGTTTAGCGCGACACCGAGACCCGCAAGAATAAAGGCAAATTCACCAATTTGAGCAAGGCTGGCTGAAATGGTTAAAGCGGTGCGTCTGGAATGCCCAAACATTCGTACAAGGACTAATGCAGCGGCGGATTTACCAATAATAATGATAGCCAGCGTTGCTAAGATACCAAACGGATGCTCAATTAATACCATTGGATCAAATAACATGCCGACAGACACAAAGAACAGAACCGCGAAAGCATCTCGCAACGGTAAAGTATCTTGAGCCGCTCTGTGGCTTAATTCAGACTCATTAAGCACCATGCCTGCAAAGAATGCCCCTAATGCGAAAGACGCATCAAATAAGGTTACAGCGCCATAAGCAATACCTAAAGCAAGGGCGAGTACACTCAGTGTAAACAGTTCACGAGAGCCTGTTGCCGCGGTTTTAGCTAAAATCCAAGGAATCAGCTTACGACCAATAATCATCATGATTAAGATAAAGGCCACCACTTTACCGATAGTGATACCTAAATTAATCATCAGTTGAGAAACATTAGTTTGATCGCTACTTTCCAGCATATTGGCAATAGCAGGGAGTAGTACAAGGGCTAACACCATTGCTAAGTCTTCAACAATCAACCAACCAATAGCAATTTGACCTCGTTGGCTATCAATCAGGCCTCTTTCTTCAAGTGCTCGTAAAAGAACAACAGTACTTGCTGTTGATAGACACAAACCGAATACAATGCCACTAAATAAGCCCCAGCCAAAAAATGCGGATAATCCCAATCCTAATAGTGTTGCTACTGCAATTTGCGCAATAGCACCTGGAATAGCGATCGCTTTTACTGCCATCAGATCTTTTAACGAAAAGTGTAAACCTACACCAAACATTAGCAGAATAACGCCAATTTCAGCGAGTTCAGGCGCGAGGGAGGTATCAGCAACAAAGCCGGGAGTAAATGGACCGGCAAGTACACCCGCAGCAAGATATCCTACTAAAGGTGAGATTTTTAGCCGTTGAGCAATCATGCCTAAAATGTAAGCAAGTGCTAACCCACCAACAATGGTGGTAATGAGAGGTGTTGAATGCGGCATCAATTCTCCTTCTTTTTATAAAACTACATGTATCGGGGGGCGAGTAATATAGCAGGCTGATAGTTTAACGTATTCATGCAATAAATTCGCTAAAAATTATCGATTATTTATAAAAATAGCGAGTTGACTGGTTTTTTTGATGCAAATGCGATTTTTTATGTTATTTTAATCAGTCTTACCTTTTAAAGTAAGAAATACCCTGTTACTCATTCATTTAGATAACAGGGAGAATTACAAGTTATTCAGTTTTATCTACCCTAAAATTAGGGAGAAATAGGGTGAAAATACCTAATAGTGGGAGATAAGCACAAATATGATAGACATATTCAATACTCTTCAGATCTGCAATATAACCTAATACCGCAGCACCAATCCCTCCCATCCCAAAAGCAAGCCCGAAGAAAAGCCCTGAAACCATGCCAGTTTTGCCCGGAATTAATTCTTGAGCATAAACTAAGATAGCAGAAAATGCTGAAGCTAATATTACACCAATGAAAACAGTAAGCACGCCAGTCCAGTAAAGGCTGGCATAAGGCAGTATTAGCGTAAAAGGTGCAACGCCGAGAATAGATCCCCAAATAACATATTTTCTGCCAATTTTATCGCCTAGGGGACCACCAATCATGGTGCCAGCAGCGACAGCAAAGAGGAATACAAACAGGTGAATTTGTGCATTTTGTACTGAAACGCCAAATTTATGTATTAAATAGAAAGTATAGTAGCTACTGATGCTTGCAAGATAAAAATACTTAGAAAAAATCAGAATAAGTAAAATGGCCAGAGAGCCTAAAAGGGTTTTACGTGGCAATCGTATTTTGTTGTTTAGTCCTTTAGATTGTTTTTTCTGAGCTTCTTGTTGAATTTTATACCAACGGCTAACTTGTAATAGCACTACAATGGCTAGCAATGCAGCAAGGGAGAACCAACCGACATTGCCTTTGCCATAAGGTGCAATCAGTAAAGCTGCCAAAAGAGGGCCTAAAGAGCTCCCTAAATTCCCGCCTACTTGAAAGAGTGATTGTGCAAATCCATGTCTTCCACCTGATGCCATTCTAGCAACACGAGATGACTCAGGATGAAAAACAGAGGATCCGGTACCGACTAATCCTGCAGCAAGTAATAACATTGGGAATGTATTTGCAAAGGCGAGGAGAATAAGCCCTGTTAGCGTAAAACCCATACCAATGGGTAATGAGTAAGGCTTAGGGTATTTATCAGTATAGAGCCCAATAAAAGGCTGCAATAAGGATGCTGTAATTTGATACGTCAACGTTATCATCCCTATTTGTACAAAACTGAGAGAAAACTCAGATTGCAGCATAGGGTAAATAGCTAATATCAATGATTGGATCATATCATTGAGAAGATGATGAAAACTGATCGCCGTTAAAATACTAAAAACCGTA
>NZ_MIIZ01000844.1:0-2591 GCF_001743005.1 Shigella sp. FC1967
GGCAGGAAATAATAACTAACATAAACAATTATATTAATAATCATCCCGAATGTACTATTTATCAAATTCATTAATGAGTAGTTTAATTGCGGGTGTATATGATAGCGATGTTACTATTGCTGATTTATTAAAGCATGGTGATTTTGGTTTGGGGACTTTCGAGCAACTTGATGGTGAACTCGTTGCATTCGACAATAATGTTTTTCAATTACGCTCCGATGGGAGTGCTCGTGAAGCTTTACATTCTCAAAAATCCCCTTTTGCTGTAATGACATTTTTTAATTGTGATATTGAACATCACTTTTCTTATGGTGCATCACAAAAAGAAATACATAATATCATTAATCAGTATGTTCCTTCCGACAATCTATTTTGTGCAATCAGAATTGAAGGTGAATTTGAATTAGTTAAAACACGCACGGTTCCTCGTCAAGAGCCTCCCTACTTACCCATGTTAGACGCTATCGAAGATCAGCCTCTTTTCACATTTCATCATGAAACAGGGATTATTGCAGGTTTTCGTTCCCCACAATTTACTCAAGGGATCAATGTTGCTGGTTTTCATGAACATTATATTAATCAACAACGTCAAGGTGGAGGTCATGTTCTTGATTACTACTTAAAAAAAGGAATATTAAAAATCGGTATTATTTCCCGCTTTACCATTGACTTACCCAATCAATCATCTTTTCTTCAAGCTAACTTAATGCCAGACAACCTCCATCAGGCAATAGAACAAGCCGAAAATTAATTTAAAAAACGGCTTCACTTTATTCTCAATCCAATTTTTTATTCACTTGCAAAATCAAAGAAGGTTATATGAATACTCCTCATTGGAAATGTGGTGCAGATTTAGTTGTCAAACAATTAGAACGACACGGCATAAAACAAGTATTTGGTATTCCGGGTGCGAAAATTGATCGTGTATTTGATTCTCTTGTTGATTCTAGTATTGAAACAGTGGTTGTTCGTCATGAAGCTAACGCGGCATTTATGGCTGCTGCCGTTGGACGTTTAACTGGTAAAGCGGGCGTTGCTATCGCAACATCAGGGCCGGGTTGTTCTAATCTTACAACGGGCATCGCAACAGCAACGTCAGAAGGTGATCCATTAGTTGCATTGGGAGGCTCAGTAAAATCCTCTGATAGATTAAAATTAGTTCATCAAAGCATGGATACCGTTACCATGTTTAATCCTATCACTAAATTTTGTGCTGAAATTGACTCCTCAAAATCAATTTCTGAAACCATGGCGAATGCCTTTCGTCATGCGGAATCTGGAAGACCCGGTGCGGCTTTTTTAACTTTTCCAATGGATATTTTAAATAATGAAGTTAATAGCCCAATATTAGTCCCAAAATCAAAATCCAATATTGGTAGTGCAAATAATGAAGCTATTCAAGAAGCCGTTAAATTGCTATTGAATGCTAAAAAGTGCGGTTATTTTATTAGGACTACAAGCGAGTTATCCTGAAAATGCATTAGCATTACAAAAGTTACTTGATATTTGCCCTCTACCGATTGTAGGTACTTATCAATCAGCTGGAGCAATTGCTCAACGCCATTTTTCTTTATTTGCTGGTCGTATTGGTTTATTTAACAATCAGCCCGGTGATGAATTATTATCTCACGCTGATTTAGTCATTACTTTAGGTTATAGCCCTATCGAATATGAACCTTCATTGTGGAATCACAATAACGCTAATATCATTCATATTGATGAAATTCCAGCTGAAATCGATTTAGCTTACTGCCCTGATTTAGAATTAACAGGAAATATCAAATTAACGATTGATAATTTAACTCAATATTTTTCTAAACAATCGGCATCTCAAATGACACTCTCAAATAATACTCATCAGATTTTAGAAAAAATTCGTCACCAAAGAGAAGCTCTGCAACAAAACAGTTATTTTCGTCATGGTTCTCCGATTCATCCTTTAACCATCATTTATGAGATGCAAAATATTATTGATAACGATGTAACACTCTGTATTGATATGGGAAGTTTTCATATATGGCTTGCACGTTATCTATACAGTTTTAAAGCAAGACAAATGTTAATTTCTAATGGACAACAAACTATGGGCGTTGCATTACCTTGGGGAATTGGCGCTTCTTTTGTTCGACCTTCAGATAAAATTATTTCTGTTTCTGGTGATGGTGGCTTTATGCAATCGTCCATGGAATTAGAAACTGCCGTTCGGTTAAATACAAATATCTTGCATATTATCTGGGTAGATAACGCTTACAATATGGTAGAAATGCAAGAGCAAGAAAAATATGGTCGTTATTCTGGCGTAAAATTTGGTGCAATTGATTTTAAACGTTACGCTGAATCTTTTGGAGCTAAAGGATTTTATGTTGAATGTGCTTCTCAATTACGTACCGTTTTATACGAAGCAATGGCTGTGACGGGTCCTGCGGTTCTTGCTATTCCTGTCGATTATAGTGATAACGCTAAATTGATGGAACACATTGATTATAATTTGATTATTTAGTCTATTCTAAACTAATCACATAAAAGCCCTCAGTAATATAAAATACTATTGAGGGCTTTCTCATATAGCCTTACTGTTTATTTTAATTTAA
>NZ_MIIZ01000845.1:0-2568 GCF_001743005.1 Shigella sp. FC1967
ATTAAATGCAGGGCAAACGCTCACCTTACAAAGTGGTCAAGATACGACCTTAAAAGGCGCACAAGCTCAAGGTGATAAAGTTATTGCGAAAGTGGGTGGCGATTTACACCTTGAAAGCCAGCAATCCATTGATGACTATCAGTCGAAGCAATCGAACGAAAGTGTGGGTGGTAGTGTCAATGTAATGGGCACACCGGGAGGCTCGGCAAATATTTCGTTTAGTCGCGATAAAATGGACAGTAAATACCGCTCAGTGGAAGAACAAACGGGCTTATTTGCAGGTAATCAAGGATTTGATATTAGTGTGGGTAAACATACCCAACTTGATGGCGCGGTGATCAGCAGTAAATCTGATGCAAAAATAATCAGCTCGATACAGGTACATTAGGCTTTAGTGATATCCATAACTACGCAGAATATAAAGTTGAGCATCAATCTGGTGGTGTAAGTACTTCAGGGGGTGTTGAGGGCAATATGCTGGCGAATATGGGGCATGCATTAGCCATGGTAGGCAACCACAGTGACAGCGCTGAAAACACCACTCAATCTGCGGTATCGCAAGGCACATGGCGAGTACGAGATAGCGATAATCAACAACAAGATATTGCGCAATTAAGCCAAGATGCCGACAACGCTCACAGCACGTTAACTAAAATCTTCGATAAAGAGAAAGAGCAAAATCGCCAACAAAAACAACAGTTGGTGGGCGAAATTGGGGCGCAGGTTATCGATTTGGCAACCACGGTTGATACTATTCGTGGTACGAACCAAGCGAAAGCTGATTCAAAACTCGATAATCTTTCTGATACGGCTTACGACGATATCTACCAAGCCCTTTCTGAAACTAAAGAGAATGTTACTGAGCGTGACGTTCAAAATTACCTCTTCCAGCAAGCATTACAGGACTATACCAACCAATCCGATTTTGGTACGGGGGGCAAATATACCCGCGCAATTCAAGCTATCACCGCATTTACGCAAGGCATAATGGGCAACAATATTGTTACCGCGATTGCTAATGGTTCCGCGCCTTACCTTGCCAATGAAGTGAAAAACCAAATTCAAGGCAACAGTGTTGAAAGTGATATTCAGCGCACCCTTGCCCATGGTTTGGTGAATGCTGGCCTTGCATTAACTAAAGGCGAAAATGCCTTAGTGCAGGCCTCTGGTGCAATGACAGGGGAAACAGTGGGCATTTTATCGCATTCACTTTATGGCAAAACGCCCGATGAACTGACTGAAACTGAAAAGCAAAATATAAGTGCATGGGCAACGTTAGCTTCAGGGATTGCTGGCGGTTTAATCAGCGATAATAGCACAGGCGTTGCCAATGCTGCCCAAGCCGGGAAAGTGGTGGTTGAGAATAACTTTTTGGGGGATATTTCACGTGAGGCATTGGATAAAAGCCGTGAGGCGTTGCGAGAAACAAATATACGGAGAGGGATATTCGTGAGTTACTGGCGTTGGAAGTCCGTGACCAAATCAGCGATGACCTGTTAAACCAGTACCGGAAAGATCCTGCGTCCCTGACGCCAGAGCAGCAACAGTGATTCCTGCAGGAATTACAGCAATATGCCTATGAAAAAACTCAGTTGTACGGTACAAAAACTGCTGAACAGTTGGTCATTTTGTTGTTAAAAGAAGGGGACTCGACGCTGATCCCAAACAAAGGCTTCCCATACGCGGGTAGCACAGACGCGAAAAATGCTTGGGCAGACAGGGAAAGATTACAGGTGTATGAGCAAGACGGATGGTTAGGAGCTCTGAACTGGACGCGTACACAAACAGAAGAAGAAAAACTGTTCAAAAAAGCCAATAATCTAGTCAATACGTATGGTTACCATAGAGATAATGCGGCTATAGGTGATACCCCCCTTCAGGTATTGCAGGGAGGTGTAGCAAGCAAAGTTATGGCACCGTTATTGGGTGGGGCAGGCAGAATGACAACATATTTCTTGGGGGATGGAGTAGGCAAAGTGATGCTTACAACCGGAACAATAGGAGCCACAGCAAGTGCTGGGATTCAATATGTGTTTACAGGAGAAGTCAACCCAGAGGATGTGGTGTTTGCTTTTGGGACAGGTGCTATGACGGCATATACGAAATTTGGTGGAACCGTCGCTTGGAATGCAGGCATGGGAGGAGCTTTAAGCATGTTTAAAGGTGATGATCCTTTTACAATTTTTACAAATGCCACTACTGCAGGTCTCGGTTCTAGTATGGGGTATGGTTTCGCGGGTAAACCTATAAGTTATGGATGGAATCAATATAGATTGTGGAAAACAGGAGGTTGGGATCCCAAATACAACCCTAAATTGCAAGGTGGAGCTATAAACGGATTATACGGACTTTCGAAGGATATGAAACCTCATCTTTTGCCTGGTATTTTGGGAAATGTTGGTTCTGCTTTTACAACAGAGACTATAAACGCTCTGATGCAAGAGAAAATTAAAGAAATTAAGGAAGAAAATAGTGAATCAAAAAACTAATCTATTTGAATACTTTCTTGTTGTAACTATTTTGTGTGTGGTAGGCCTGTTTATTATGGGGCTGTTTATATACTGCATA
>NZ_MIIZ01000846.1:0-2559 GCF_001743005.1 Shigella sp. FC1967
GACCTTTTTCTGTATTATCCCAAAGTTTTAGCAAAAACTATCTCTTCCTCTTTTTCGGAAATAAAAAAACCTCATTATTTTTACCAAAGAAAATTGGTTTTATTTATCCATAACATTAATTCGTTGGGCTTATAATATTCTATATAGGTCACCTTCATGAAAGGCGATAGCGACTTCAGTCGCTTGAATTAACAGAAAATGCATCCCATAGGTGTCACCCACATAGGATTTTGCAAGATGTACAGACATACTTTCATATCCATCAATAAAAGTTGAATAAGACAATCATTGCTTAATAAGGTAAGCTAGTGGTTAAAATCACCATATTTTGCCCGCATTCCCATTTTAAAGTCAGGCAAAGTTATCTAATGTAAAGGCTTAATCTCAGACTCAAAATTATATTAAATTTTTAATTCCAACAAATGGCCAAAAGCCTTCCTTTAATATAAACCATATTATTAAAAAAAAGATTAATGCTTTTTTCTTCAGCCCCTTTTTCACTATCATCACCCTTCGTAAGAGGAAATAAAATAAGAGATAAGATTCAAGCGATAAATATTTCATTACAAGTTTTCCACACAGCGAAAACCATTACCAAATTCAGTATCGGGAAGATCGCCACCACGAGTAATCGTGAGCATACCATCAAACGATCCCATATAACCACGTATCACCTTTTTTTTACCCGATTCTGGGCCTTGGGGATTAATTTCAGGGGAGTGTTGATAATAGTCGGAGGAATACCAGTCGTTAATCCAATCTCTGCCATTACCCATCATATCATATAGCCCAATAGGGTTAGGAGCAAAGCTGCCAACAGGCTTACCGAAGGAGACAAAATTAAGGTCAGGATCATCTTGATAATGGAGTTTATTGTCACTATTACCGTAAATCAGTAGTTGTCCGCCACTGCGTGCGGCGTATTCCCATTGGGCTTCCGTGGGCAAATCAGTATGGCGCTGTGTATCTTTTCCCAACCATTGGCAATAAGCTTTCGCATCAGCCCAAGAAACCTTGGCAGGATAATCGTCCCCCAATTTATCTTTATCTGCATACGGGTTATTAAATATATCTAAGTAATAATCCGTTTTATCTCGCCCTTGCAAAGCAAGCCAACGATTAAACTCCCCCCACGTCACTCGATATTTTCCCATTTTAAAATCAGACAACGTTACCCAATGCAACGGTTTAGTCGTTGGATCTGTACTATATTGAATTTTTAATGCCACTAAATCACCAAAATCCCCCATTTGAAAGCGCCCCCCTTTAATATCAACCATATTCTCAAATGAAGATTGGCGTAATGCATAGGTTTCTGCCTCTTTCTTGGCTTTTTTTTCCGCACTATCACATCCCGCAAGAGTGGGTAAAATAAGGATAAAGATAAAAAGAGATAAGTTTTTCATGGGTTATTTCCAATTTTTAGTATCATCGGTGGGAATAAACTGTGTACAACTGTCAATTGTCTCAAGCTTAGTTTGAACCACCGGGATAAACCACTTCTTCAATATCGGATATTTTAGGATAACGATCATATTTATTCCCATCAGTATTTTTATTACTTTCAGATATATTTACTTTATTTTTTTCATTCTCCCAATTTAAAGGCCGTCTTACTGTATCTAGAGGAAAACAGAAACGTTGTTCATGGGCAGAAACAAAGTGACGACAGCATTTAATAAAGTTAGGAAAAACTTTTTCACTGGGGAGTTGCTGAGTACCATTTGCCCAATCCATATGACCCGAAAAGAAGGGCGCCAAGTGCACTATACCCACAGAGGGTACGGTATCTAAAATACCGATAAATTCGACTTTTACATCAATACCACATAATTTTTGAACAGGTTTATCGGCTCCTTCTGGGGTATCAAATAATTGCGTCACCCAATTAACAAAGGTTCTTGCTTCCGCCGCACCACGAGAGAAACCATAAACATAAAGTTTAATCGTTAATGTTTTAGGTTTAAGTTGTAATCCTTCAATAATCTCTTTTTTATTAACTAAAGAGTGGATAATGGCACGGCGACGACCTTTACCGCTAATAGGAAGATATGTTGGGGTTGCCATATCTTTTAAATACATTCTACATTCAGATAGCTCTAACCTCTTATTACCAGAAGCTACTCTTAATGTATTGGCTAACATTAATAATGCCCAATTAATACGATCCTCACCCCCTGTAGCATATTTTAAACCCGTATCAGTGAAGTTATATTCTGCTATTTCAGGAAAGGCGGTACCAACTCCAGGCATATAGTATTTAAAATACTCTCTTTCTTTTTTATTAGGATTATTTTCATCTTCATTGGTGGCTTCAAATAATCGCGTAATATTGGTGGCAGTTTTAGGCTCAGCCTTCATATCTCTATCTCGATTATTATTGGTGCCATCGAAAAAGAAACTGATATGTAAATTACGACAGCAATTATTTTTTACGCCAGCAAGGCTGGAACTATGATTTCGTTTCTCTTCTTCTCGTATTTTATAGTTATGTTCTATCTGTTGTTGTGTTAATTTTAATCGGCCTTTATCAGGGAAATGATTAGGTACCCAAACTGG
>NZ_MIIZ01000847.1:0-2541 GCF_001743005.1 Shigella sp. FC1967
AAAACGCTCGACTAAAGACCAATCGTGACTCACAACCAGTGCAGAGATATCCAGTTGCTTTACCATTTCGACAATGAGTGCATACAGCACTTGCGCATTATGGGGATCAAGGGCTGCGGTGGGTTCATCAGCAAGTAATAAAGCGGGCTCATGGGCGATGGCACGAATAAATGCTACGCGTTGGCGCTCACCAATAGAGAGTTGGCGAGGAAAGCGACTAAGTAAGGGGCGTAATTGCAGATGCTCAATCGCGTGATCGAGCCAAGCAGAGTGTTGCGTTAATCCCAGCATTTTGCGAGGTAATTGAATATTTTGCATAACGGTTAAAAAGGGGAGTAACCCACCGCTTTGGAGCATAAAACCCAATTTTTCAGCACGTAATGATGCAAGTTGAGTTTGTTCATTATTCAACAACGCTTGTGTGATAATTAACTCATTATCAAGTTGAAAATGCGTTAATTCGTCAGGGCGTAAGATTAGCCCAATCATTTCTAGTAAGGTACTTTTCCCACAACCACTTAGCCCTGTTAGCGCGCAAATTTCTCCTTTTTCAAGGGTCAATGAAGGAAGCGCAACACGAAAACCATGTTGCGCATCACCACGCGTAATTGCCATGCCTTCAATCTGGATCATTAAGGCAAGTTTTCCAGTGGAACCGGATAAACGTGATCGCGCGGATCGCTTTGCGGTGCGAGGGATATCCAACGATCAACATCTTCATTATAACGTTGGTAGTATTGCAACTTGGTATTGAGGCGACGGATAAACTTCTCTTGTTCTAGCCCATCCCAGCTTTTCCAAGTTTCTTCATCTAACCCTAAGACTTCACTCAAGTAAGGTAAGTTTTCGACATATTCACCGAGTAAGCCCATTTCACCTAATTTAGTTGCTGAACCTTGTTTGATTTGATTGGGATCGTTCCCCATCGTGGCAGCAATTGAGCGTAAATCAGCAAACATATTGTCAGGCGAGATCAAGCCTTCATTAGCCGCATTAACAATTTTTTTTCATTACATCACTTAAATCGCTAAGCTCACTTTTAGTCAGTAAAACTTGTACTTCTGTCGTTGGGATATTTTGCTGTAATAAGTCCCGATCACTTATCCATGCTTTAAAGACAGGAGGCGCTTTTGTACCTTGCTTTTCACCTAAATAAGCTAAACGCATTGCATAGCCTAAATCGTGCGCATCGTTTAGTAAGGTATCTGTCTCTTTATCTTTGCTATACGCAGGATCAGCATTTAATGCGCTACCTACTGCTGCTTCGCCACGATAAGCCGTTTGAATTTGAGTGGTGACTGCGGTGGCTAGACTATCGACCATTCGACCAAAACTATTTACATCTCCTGAGTTGATAGGGTAGTAAAGGGATTTGTGTAAGAACGGATTCAGCGTTAATGCCTCATATTGCGCTTGTGCAGAAGCATGATTTTTTGCTCCTGATGGGGTTTTTAAGTGCAATGTATAAAGTGCAACACCGCGATAAGCGGCTTCTTGGCGAATTTGTTCAGCATCGAGCTTCGTTGATGAGAGAGGATCATCTCCCGTTAATGCGCCTGCATCGGTGATTAAAATAATGTAGCGCGCACCAAAACGTGTCCAATCAACATCATCAAGGGCTTGCATTACACCAGCGTAAGCATCTTCATCAAAACGACTACTTGAGACTTTAGCTTGGCGTAATTCTTTAACTTTATTCAGGAAATCGGGACCATCTTTCACATCATTAGGATTAACAAACATCTTGCTGTCATATTCCAATGCGGGGACGGCTTTGATATTAGAGCGAAACGCGACTAAACCAAATTTAACCTTATCCAACATGTTGTCTTTTTCGACTTGTGCATAAACCTTTTGGATCGCTTCTTTGGTTCTATCAATATAGGGATCCATGGATATTGTTGAGTCGATAACAAACACTACTGCCGCAGAAAAACCTTGCATCATATTGTCAGCATCTTTGCTGTCTGGTGTTGCCGGTTTTGCACTGTTTGCAGCCGCATTCGCATTCTGTGCGTTTTTGCTGTCTTTGGTTTGAGAAGAGACAGAAGCCACATTGAGCACGCGGACTTTATAGCCCGCATCAGTAAAGACTTCATCTGATCCGAGTACAGGCAACAGATAAAAATTACTTTTTTGATCAATCATATAATCAGGCTCTTTAGCTAAAACAGCCGGATTAACTTTTTGATTTTTGATATCAGCTAAAAAAGGTTGGTACTGTTTTTCAGGCGTTGGGCTTTCAAGTAAGCCTTCAACCGTTTGTTTATCTTTGAAAAATAGCATTGGGTTACGACCCGCTGGGTTAGTAAAAGCCAGCGTTAATTGCATTTTCCATTCAGATGTACAGCTTGCATTCATCCAACCGCTAATATGACCCAAGCTATCAGGGCCGACTTGTAGCCATTCATTGGCGCCTTGTTTTTGACGCTGATAGACATAAAAACGGCTAAATGCGGGTTGTTCTTTACCTGCCGCGCCAATTGTGTCTGCCACTTGGCAACCTGGGTAGGTTAATACACGCTGATAGAGAGTCTTTTT
>NZ_MIIZ01000848.1:0-2541 GCF_001743005.1 Shigella sp. FC1967
AAAGGTGACGGCTTGAGTTGAGATTCGCAAACTTTGATCCCATTGATGACTGTGCAGCCAGTAGCATCAGTCGGGTCATCTATACATGTGATCTCGCCTTCCGCAAAACCATCTACCACCCCTTTGGCTGAATCCATGCAGCTCTGTGGAGCCCACTCATCCTTGGTAATGGCTTTCGATGGGTCATAGCGGAGTTTTATGCGGCCAAAACCCTCACCTTCACCGGTTACTGAAACACGGATCTTGAATGTAACAACATCACCATCTTTCACGTTCTTAAAATAGGGAGTGACATCAACATTTGGGTTCCGCTCCCAGCTCGTGGAAAGCTCACATTTACCAGCAGTTTCAGGAGGGAAGTTCCCATTCGGTCCTGACCATACTTTCGTCTCTTGGCCGGATTTACCGACCCAAACCTGCATGTAGTCATCCCACTTCGCATATTCAAGCGTTGCAGACACTATGGCATCTGGATTGCTGACTTGGACCCGCGTGTACTCCTCATAAATCTTGCAGTTACCACTCCAGTAGTTGTCCGCCACTCGACCGATCCACAACTCAGTACAGCCTTCTCCACAAGATTTGAGGTTATATGGACCATCATAGTGCTTCACCACAGAGGCGTCGTAGTCATGGACAACCTCACAGTCCGCGCTTTGATCTACAACACGCTGACACCGTTCATACTCTGGAATGTGGGCGTTGATAGTATTCTGATTGATGGTTGTTTCGGCAGAACAATCCCCAAAGCCACCTGCGATGAGGTCCATATCCTCATAGGTCTTTTTGCTTAGATTTAGTACCGGGTCATTACTGAAATCAGGGCGTGATCGATTAGAGGCATCGAGAAGAACCTTGTATGCCGCACCAGAAATTGATGGATTAGCACTATTGGCATCACTCCACAGCGACCCTTTTGCATTATTCCCCACGCTGTCCATGTCATCGCCAGAGTCGTAAATGCCTTGCAGACCGCCCACATCAGGTTTATTGGCATCAGGGAAGTAATAACTATCAGGTTTATTGTTGGTCCCGCTCGTTCCGGGGAATAGATCATTGACATTAATCTGACTCCCCCCGTTCATTTGGAATTGACCGTCTTTCAACGTCGGCATAGAGATTGTGCCATCTTGCACAGTCCCCGAGCTCGACTTGAATGAGTTTGAGAGGTTTTGTCCGAAAGCCTGGGCCTCTTTACCCACCGCTGTGATGTCCTGGTCTTGGCTACCGTTAGCGTAGGAATGTATCGGCAGCGCAGACATGGTTACTGTCAACA
The DNA here is from genome assembly GCF_001743005.1 of Shigella sp. FC1967. NCBI lineage: Bacteria > Pseudomonadati > Pseudomonadota > Gammaproteobacteria > Enterobacterales > Enterobacteriaceae > Shigella > Shigella sp. FC1967. Next base: position 1,277 of record NZ_MIIZ01000848.1, read on the forward strand.
GCGAGGCCACAGCTTTCATAAAGTAATTATGACTTCGCATTATGTTCTCCATTTCAACCTTCCCATGCTATCTGAGAAGACAAGGGCCACCTGTACGTGTAGTGGCCCTTTTGGGGCATAATCTAAAATGCCCGTGCAAATTCGTTAGGGTCTGCTCAATTGTTACAGCAATCATTCCATCGCCAGATGGTGTAAATAGGGTCTTGCCCAATTGCCGGTATAGTTCGCGCCAGACCCCACGTAAGAGTGGATTCGCCAATTACGTGAGATGAGTTTGTCTCTGGAACCGGATGCAATAGCGTGAATTTGTACTGCGTTTTGGGTAGTGTTGGGCTAATAACGCCTCTACACATAGCCTCAGAACCCATTGTCTTCCACGCTAACCCCCGGCGATGCAAAGCAGCCAGAACCCTTGTGCTAAGAAGACTGCTATCGCGGATAACACCTTTTCCACCATTCTGGTTGCCACTAAATGGATACAGGGTGCCCCATGAACCAGCACACCAGAAAAGCTGTTTTAAAGGTTTTCCAGCGGTTGATGAGACAGCATCAGCAGTACACGCAGCCGCCGCAATTGGGTTTGCTACTGCCGCCGCCTCTGGATTGGTAAAAAAAGCGAGCTCATCATTGTTCCAGGTCGGGTCGAGCTCCGACATGTACATGATGTCGAGATCCATATACCCATCAGCATTACAGGTCTGCTTAATAAATAAATCGAGCATCACCAACAGAGGAAACGCATAGTAGTGATAGTGCATAAAAGAACCATCACCACCATCCATGTCTCCCATGCCATGATGCCCTTGGTTAGTCCTATCAAACGGGAACCTGACACCATTCAAGACAGATGAGCAGCCAGGCACTCTCTGAAATTCAACGAGCCGTGCTGGCTCCCACATAGAAGTGGTGACTCCAGGCCGAGGGACCCCTAGATTATCCTCGCACATACACAGAGGGTTGCTTACGGCTTCACTCGGGAATGATCCGCCTCCACCACTTATAGGAACCCCCGCTACTTTGATGGGAAAAATACAGCTCCAGCAGATGTCAGTAATCAGTTTTCCGCCGATTACTTCCGCATTCTGGCACCCAGGGTCAGCCGATACCGAACGAACCCAAAAGACCGCGCTAACGGCAATGACCCGTAGAATTTTTTGTATCATGGTAAGGCCTTTACGTAATTCAAATGTTTCTCCATGACAGCAGGCTTCCCGTGATAGAAACCTTGTTGCCATGACAGTCCAAGTAATTTGGCGCTCTCCCCC
>NZ_MIIZ01000849.1:0-2536 GCF_001743005.1 Shigella sp. FC1967
TATTTTATTTGGGTCTACTAAGTAAACAACTTTGCGAGGTGTAAGTATGTGGCAGAATATAGGTCGTTTACTGGAATCAAATTTAGGGTTTTCAGCAAAGATAAACGAAAAAATTCACCTTTCTAGTGGTGATATTCATCATACATGGAAAATTTATTATGGTGATACACCTGTTTTTGTGAAATCTAATTTGCGTGAATTTCTGCCTAATTTTAAAAATGAGGCAGAACAACTCGAAATGTTGGCAAAAAGCCAAACAATTCGAATACCTCGAGTTTTTGGTATCGGTAATAGTAAAGATGCCAGTTTTCTACTCCTTGAATTTTTGCCCGTTCAATCATTTACACCTCATAGCGCCTACTGTTTTGGACAACAATTAGCCAGACTCCATCAGTGGGAAGAACAACCTAGCTATGGTTTTGATTTCGATACTCAAATCGATACAACCCCTCAACTCAATAGCTGGGAAAAACGCTGGAATCGCTTTTATTCTGAAAAACGCATTGGTTTTCAGCTACAACTTGCTTCTGAGAAAGGCATGGTTTTTGGGGATATCGACGAGATCACCCAAATTATTAATCATCGTCTTGCTGATCATAATCCACAACCCTCTCTGCTTCACGGCAACTTGTGGCCTAAAAACTGCGCAGCAATTAATCAATCAGAAGGTACCGTTTTCGATCCTGCCTGTTATTGGGGCGATCGAGAGTGTGATATCGCGATGTTACCGCTTTGCACAGCAGTACCTGCAAATATTTTCGATGGCTATCAAAGTGTTTGGCCGCTCTCAGATAAGTTTTTATCTCGTCAGCCTATTTACCAACTCTATTTCTTCCTCAACCGTTGTAATTTATTTGGGGGCGAAGAAAATTATTTAGAAGTCAGAAAAATAATTGATGATCTATTAGCAACACCTTAATCGGAAAAGAATGAAATAGCACTGAGATAAGAACATAAACTAAAAATATAACCTCGCCAGATTCAGTTATGCGAGGTTTATTTTTCCATTCAGTTGATATAAATGAACCGTCCTCGTTCACTTTAAAGCAGTATTACCATCCTAAGAATTTTATCAAGAAATAGCCTATTGCAATAACAATTAGAGGAGATATATAAAGCACCATAATTTGAGTAAATATAGTATGCCGCGGTAATTTAATATTTTGTTGCAACTCCTCAGCCGTTACACCACTTTTTCATTGCACGTTCGATAATAAGCTGATCTTGTATATTTTCTTTCAAGTATTTCACTTGGCGATAAATTCTTAATCCTGATGCGCTGAATGCTAACCCAATAAACATAAAAAGAAAGATAACAAAAAACGTGATATTTTCTTGGCTAAATCCCATTTGTGTATTGGGGATAGGTGAATTTCGCCAGAAAAAATCCAAAAAAGGTGTGTTAAATTGCACCATTTCCGCTAATACACGAAAAAAATCATTAATGACAGCATTTACACCATCGCCATTTGGGCGTTGTATTGCTGCCAATCCTATCAATGATACGGCGGTTGAAATAAAGGCAGGAATAAAAATAAGCCAACCAAGTACACGCTTTAAAATGGCATACAATCCTGCATATTGATAACTCATCACATCCTCACTAGTAGAATTCGTCAATATTTATCTGTTTATCGTAGTCTAATTAACGGCTAATACGACAATAAATTAATAGTAGCTATTCTCTCTATTTATTTTACAAAATAAATAAGAAACTGATTAAAAAAGATTTTCCTTACAACTCTTGCTACAATCGCCACTCGACAACATAGACCTTATTTATGGAGAGTAACATGTCTTTTAAATTCCCTATTGAAGCTGCAATATTTGATATGGATGGTTTATTAATCGACTCTGAACCATTTTGGCAGCAAGCAGAACATGAGGTCTTTGCTGAATTGGGCGTCGACTTATCCCTTGCATCGGCAATGCCCGATATGGTTGGATTAAGAATAAACGAAGTCATTGATTTATGGTATAGAGCATCACCTTGGCAAGGTGTCTCAAAACAAGAAGCAAAACAAGAAATGGTTTCTCGTGTTGTCAAATTGGTTGAAGAAACCAAACCACTATTGCCGGGTGTTGAGCATGCTTTAGAACTTTGCAAATTATCAGGGTTAAAAATTGCACTAGCATCAGCATCGCCTGATTTTATGCTTGAACGCGTACTTGAGTTGTTTAATATTCGTCACTATTTTTCAGCCGTCGTGTCTGCTGATGAATTGCCATACAGCAAACCACACCCTGAAGTTTATCTAAATGCAGCTAAAGCACTTAATCTTGATCCTATCCACTGCGTTTCATTAGAAGACTCTCGCAATGGTATGATTGCTTGTAAAAGCGCAAGAATGCGCTCTATAGTTGTACCGGCAATAGAACAATTTAATGATAAGCAATGGGGCTTGGCTGATGTAAAAATTGCATCACTTAATGAGCTAACACAACTGCATTTATTAGGTTAATTTCCATAAATAAAAAGGATATCCTACTTTGTAAGATATCCTTTTATTCTCTTTTTAATATTCTATTGCCATAT
>NZ_MIIZ01000850.1:0-2510 GCF_001743005.1 Shigella sp. FC1967
CTTTTAAAAAAAATCGAAAAACATTAATAATTCAAATTAAACTTTAATCATAAATAATAGAGTGGGTTATTTATTTAAATAACCCACTTATTTTTTTCTACTTCACTAATTTCATCCAGCGATAAACTAAAGCCGGGTACAAACACCTTTATAAAATAGTCCATTTCTGGGCTATGTCTTTCTGCTAGCGTTTTTTTCTAATCGATTTTTAGCCAAATTAAATTCACTATTGCCTGCGGCTAACTCTTCAAGACATTTTAAATAAGCGCACAGACTATCTGCTTGCTTAACAATAAAGGTTTCTTCTTCACTATGTAATTGTTCATCGATCAGCGGACGAAAATCATCTTGTAACTCTTCGGGTAACATTTCAATCAGTTTTTGCTGTGCGTATTTTTCTATTTTTTTATATTCATGCGCAATTTGTGGGTTGTGATATTTAATGGGGGTAGGCATATCGCCAGTGATCACTTCGCTAGCATCATGATACATCGCTTGTAATGCAATACGCTCGGCATTGACATTACCTCCAAATTTACGATTTTTAATCACCGCTAACGCATGAGCAACAAAAGCAACTTGTAAACTGTGTTCAGACACGTTTTCTTGGCGAATGTTACGCATTAAAGGCCAACGAGTAATGAGTTTTAAGCGAGAAAGGTGGGCAAAAAAGTAACTCATAATATCTCCCAATTGCGTGATTGAAGATATTATTGTGAGTGGATAATTAACAGATGTAAACGACAATAAAAAAAGAAAATAAAAAACGCAATATAACGGGCTGTTATACTGCGTTTTATTTAAATAGAGAATAATTTTATTGGTGATAACCCACAATAAAGCGACCAAATTTTTGAATTGCCATATCTAAATCATCTTCACGGGGAAGCGTCACAATACGGAAATGGTCTGGGTATGGCCAGTTAAATGCTGTTCCTTGTACTAATAGCACTTTTTCTTGCAATAATAAATCGAGGATCATTTTTTGATCGTCTTTAATACTGTAGCGATTTAAATCAATTTTAGGGAACATATAAAGCGCACCCATTGGCTTAACGCAAGAAACCCCCGGAATTTGATTAATCAGTTCCCAAGCGCGATTACGTTGCTCATATAAACGACCACCCGGCAGGATAAATTCACTAATACTTTGATAACCCCCTAATGCAGTTTGAATGGCATGTTGCATCGGAACGTTGGCGCATAAACGCATAGACGCTAACATATTCAGGCCTTCAATATAGCTTTTAGCGTGTTTTTTAGGGCCGTTTAATACCATCCAACCTTGACGGAAGCCCGCAACACGGTAGGTTTTTGATAAACCATTAAATGTTACAGTTAATAAATCGGGCGCCATCGCTGCAATAGAATGATGCTGAGCATCATCATACAGAATTTTATCGTAGATCTCGTCAGCAAAGATAATGAGGTTATGTTGACGTGCTATTTCAACGATTTCCATCAGAATCTCTTTGCTATACACCGCACCTGTTGGGTTGTTTGGGTTAATAATAACAATACCGCGGGTATTTTTTGTAATTTTACTACGGATATCATCTAAATCAGGGAACCAACCTTGTTGCTCGTCACACATATAATGAACGGCATTTCCGCCAGAAAGGGAAACGGCTGCTGTCCATAAAGGATAATCTGGAGCAGGTACTAGCATTTCATCGCCATTATTTAATAAGGCTTGCATCGCTTGTACGATTAATTCAGAAACACCATTGCCAATATAAATATCTTCAACAGTGACATCGCGCATATCACGGGCTTGATAATGCTGCATGATAGCTTTACGCGCAGAAAATAGCCCTTTGGAATCACTGTAACCCTGAGAGCTGGGTAGATTACGGATAACATCTACTAAAATCTCATCAGGCGCTTCAAAGCCAAAAGGTGCCGGGTTACCGATATTGAGTTTTAAAACTTTGTTACCTTCTTCTTCCAGACGTTTTGCTTCTTGCAAAACCGGACCTCTAATGTCGTAACAGACATGTTCGAGTTTGTTTGATTTTTTAATCTGATTCATAGCGCGTTTACCTAATAGGGTCTGATTCATATCTATACACTGTGATGAACACTGTGGCGATTAGCGACATTTATCGCCAAAGATGATTCATATAGAAAGATATAAATGAAAAGGCTGTCCCAGCAAATAACTGTGCTATCACTCTACTCTTACGTTACAAACTTTTGAAGATGCTAGGTAAATTTTTGGTGTAAAAGGTCAGTTTATTCTTATAATGTTATTTTGATGACTGATTGTATTACTTATGGTAGGTCTATGTTTTGGTTTTTATTAATAAAACTGAAATATTATTCTGTTGAAAAGGTGGTTTTTAGTGTGGTGATTAGAAATAAGTTTGGGTGATAGGTAGGTAAACGAAATGTTGCATAATCAATTATTGAATAATTTTTATCGGATTTGTATTATCTGACTTAATATATTAAATTTTCAAATAATATGGTTAAATCTACTTTATTAGATAGCAATCAATTAGTTTTAA
>NZ_MIIZ01000851.1:0-2509 GCF_001743005.1 Shigella sp. FC1967
CATTTGCTTTTTCCTTCATCGTTCTCGCTAAAGTGTTCCAGCGTATCGGTTTGTTCCTTTGGAACAAATTCGCAGTTCCTGCAATGCGGTCTGTACAGGACGTCATCAAAGAACGTGCTGCTAAGGCTGAACAAGCCAAAGCAGTCGTTGAACCTGAGGTAACTCAAGTTCAAGAAAGTCGCTAAACAAGAACCTGACTGGGATTATCTCGAAATCCGACTTACCTTCGTAAGGGCAAGGAACTTGTTTGGTAATAACTGTCGCTGAGTAATCTTCGACACTTTCAAACCCATCGGGGCAACCATACCCCGACGGGGATGTTGCCCCTTTTTGCTTAGGAGCAACATCATGGAAATCGCTATCATCGCTTTGTGTATCCCTACTGGTTGGGCAATCTCTCGTCCTTTCGTGAGAATCGCTGAATCGTTTGGTTACTGCTGATAGTCAACGTAAAGGGAGGGGGCAACCCCTCTCTTTCTGGTCAAGCCTCTGTGGCTTGTCCTCAAAGTCTTCTGGTGTCAGTTGGCTTTGACGACAAGCTACAGGGGGAATGTCGAATGCAACAGAATCTTCATGTTTACGACGATCACGCAGGCATCATCTATCTGGCTGATGGACGCGAGGTGAAATTTGATCCGAAACTGTATTCCAGCTCCTACCAGGCGCACAGTGAAGCAGTGAAGTGGGCCAAAGAAACCGGGGTCATTGGTCAAAACGACGATGTGGTGATGTTCGTCCATTGAGGGAGTAGCCTCCAAGAGAGGCTACTCTCCTCGCTCCTTAAAAGTCTTCTTACTCATGGTGAATACCATCAGTAAGCAGATTTTGTCCTCCCTGAGGGCGAAAACGTGCGATAGCTGGTCGCCAAAAACAAACAGCAAATTAACGTTAATTTACTAGCCCAACCGGGCGCATCCGCCCGGTTCGGGACGTGGTGCGCCTGTCACAATAGGAGCGCACCTATGTCTCAATACTCTCAATTCTCAGTAAGCAAGGTTTTCGGTATGCCCAGCATTCCGGAGAAGGTAACGGCCATCGGCTACGCTGACGGTTCAAACCCTTTCATCCCTGCCACTGATACCAACTACGTTTTCCGCAAAGAGTTTCTGCGAGAGGTCTTGGCCTATCTCAAAGAGCCTGGCGGTGACGCATTGTTCGTAACCGGCCCTACCGGGTCTGGCAAAACCTCAGGTATCACCGAGATCGCTGGTCGTCTCAACTGGCCTGTTCAGCAAATCACTGCCCACGGGCGGATGGAGCTGACAGATCTGATTGGACATCACGCTCTGGTCGCGGAAAAACCTGGTCAACCACCTGTCATGAAGTTCATGTATGGACCTCTGGCAGTCGCTATGCGTGAAGGTCATCTGCTCCTCATCAACGAGGTGGATTTGGCCGACCCTGCCGAGCTGGCTGGTCTCAACGATGTCCTTGAAGGGCGTCCTCTTGTGATCGCTCAGAATGGCGGGGAAATCATCAAGCCGCACCCGATGTTTCGTGTGGTCGTTACTGGTAACTCTACGGGGTCCGGTGATGCTTCTGGTTTGTACCAGGGGGTGATGATGCAGAACCTCGCAGCTATGGATCGCTATCGTTTCACCAAAGTAGGGTATGCGGATGAAGAAGCTGAACTCAGCATTCTTGGCCGTGTTACTCCGAAACTTCCGGAAAATGTGCGGAAGGGAATGGTTCGGATTGCTAATCAAGTCCGCAAACTGTTTCTTGGTGAAAACGGTGAAGATGGTCAGATCAGCGTCACCATGTCCACCCGGACGTTGGTGCGTTGGGCAAAACTGTCTCTGGCGTTCCGTGGTGCCCCAAATGCTCTTGAATACGCCCTGGATCAAGCTCTGCTTATCCGTGCGGCCAAAGAGGAGCGTGAAGCCATCCTGCGTGTTGCGAAGGATGTGTTCGGGGACCAATGGCGCTAAGGGGTGACGCATGAAGAAAAATGACTGTTTGTGCCGTCGTTACACATTCAAGGATGCGTTAACGTCGGAAACATTCGAGGTATTTATTGGCTACAAGTTGCTCCGGGAGCCCAGCTCCTCGGGGCCAGGCCAATTCACGATGGTGAAGTTAAACCGAACCGTCACTGATGGGAAAGCTGAAAATTGGTCTGAGACAAAGCTCGAAGGACCTTTTGAAGCTAACGGCCCGGACACGATCCCAATGTCCTACAAGGACAAAGAAAGCCAGTATGTGTCACAGTTTCTCAGCCAGGGATACACCTTTCTGGATGAGGTGCTGGTAAACGCAGAGACACAGACGGTGCTGGAAGGGGGGAGCGTTTCAGCCGGACAAACAGCCAGCTTGGGATCTCTCAACTGGCTGTTATCTCCGCCCTCTGAGTTACCTCCAGGTGACATAAACCTCTTCAAAGGTTTTGTTGCTGGGGTTTTTGCCAAAGGAGCCGGTTTAATCGGCTTTGAGGTTGCTCGGAGCGAAGGCTCAAATGACTTGCTACCCAGTGTGCTGATGCGTACTGACAGCGGTTATGAGCTTGGGG
>NZ_MIIZ01000852.1:0-2500 GCF_001743005.1 Shigella sp. FC1967
TATTTAGATATCTTTTCTTGTTTTTTTTTTCTTATTTTTAAAACGCATTTAACCTACAAAGAATAAAAAAAACTCAATAACAAGTTATAAAAAATTCAATTTTTAATTTTTATTTTCTTGATATTTTAAATTTCGAGATAAAACGACGATTTTATTCTCTCTATTTTAAATTAACTTATATTAGGAAAATATTTAATGAAAAAACATTAATACACGTTTAGCAAAAAATGAATTCTGATGCAGTGGAAAATATCACATTAAATGATCTCGCTCCCTTGTCGCTTCATGAAATTCACGCACTGAGTGAAGAGAAACTTAGTTGGCATGAAGCAAAAACACTATATAAAAAAGCTCAAGACGCTGCAAAAATTAATAAATTAAATGAAGCACATTATTTGACACGTAATAATCCACAAGTAAAAAATGCCGTGGCTTTAGGTATTCAACCACAATCCGCACAAAGCCGTGCATTAGGTGATTGGATCCCAAGTCGAGACAACCACTATGTTGATTCTAAATCTGTTGCATCGATGTTTTCACCGGCAGGTTATTTAACAGAGCTTTATCGTGAAGCAAAAGAAATACGCACTGGCAAATTAAAGTATCGTCTTGATAACCGTCGTCCTGATTTAGCACAATTAGTGCTTTCTCAAGAAAATATGGATAAAGAAATTTCCACGCTTTCTTTATCAAATCAAATTTTAACGAATGCATTACAACATAAATTAGGTAATGATAAAGATTTATTTCAAGAACTAGCAACAAATCGCGTAATGGGTGAAAACCCTTATCACCAACCTTATGAAACTATTCGACAAACATTGTTATTACGCGATGGCTTGGTTGATAAATTAGTAAAAGCTAAGGATTATCTTGATATTTTAGATACAGAATGGATCTCAACGATTAGTTCATCTATTTCTCCTGAATTATATGCTATCCTAACAGAAGTAATCTCTGACGATAAAAATTGAGGAACTAATAGAGAAAAACTTCGGACATAAAGATATCAGTTTAAAGAGTAATTTAAAATTCTTATCAGAATATTATTCTGTTTCAGAAGAAGAAATATTGCCATTATTTAATATACTTAAAGTAAATAATGAATTAGATTCAAAAAGCATGTTGTTCTTAAATAAAATTATTCGCTTACATAAAGCAACAGGGATCTCTGTTGGTAATCTACATGTTTTAATTAGAGCAAAAAAATAATGATAATAATATTGACTCTGAGGTTATTCGCTCTATTCTTCATGTACAATATATTATGGAGAAATACAATATTAATATTGAGCAATCTCTAGTACTTAATGGTTCTAATATTAATCATCAAACATTGAATAACTCTTTATCGCTATTTGATATTTTTATTTAATTCTCCTCCATTAGGTAAAAGTAAATTTATCGCAGACAATAAAGCACTTGATTTTAATTCATCATCTCCAGATGATATTATACGCATTAATACCTTAAAACGTGCATTACATGTCGATGATATTGGCATTGTTACTATGTGGAAATTAGCTTCGGGTAAAACAACAGAATTTACTTGTTCTATAGAGAATATATCACTGTTATATCGAGTATATTTATTAGCAACAGTACATGGTTTAGATATTTATTCTCTTTCTTTATTACTCGATATGTTGCCTGAGACCTTTCAGTAAACCCATTAATAAACAATCGTTATCAGATGATGCAGGTAATTTAATTTATACAATAAATAATTATTGCAAGTTTATTAAAGATTATAAATTTAGTATTTCAGAATTATATTTAATGACAGCAAAAGAATATGATTTGCGTTATACCCAAAAAATGGAAAAGCTTTTTGACGAGTTAATGAATTTTAATGATTCTTATATAGATGAATTCACTGAGCGGGCAATTATACCGTCCTATTTAGGTATACTCGGCTATCATTTATCCCTTCCTTCTTTAAGTGTTGCCAGTGCTATATGGACATATCTCGACAGTAATATGATATTTAAAACTTATCTGTTCATGATTTTAGAGATTTGGTAAAGAGAATGATAAAACATTAGAAGATAAAAATAAACTTGTTACTTATATACAAATGTTGTGTCAAATGATTTCTATATTTACTAAGTTAGGATTAAATGAAAACGAAATAAATATATTGGGAGAAAAACGTTTACTTAATTATAAAGCTGTTCTTCCTAATATCGAATCAATAAAAGATATATCTGAATTTCATCGTTTCCATTTAGATAAAATAAATAATAAAGATGAACTGGTTAACCTTTTTGGCAGTAATAAAACTAGTTCAATTTTATCAAAAGTATATGAAGTTTCTGATGAGGTAATTGAGCAAATTATTTCTTTATTAAAACTAGATGATGAAATTAAATTTGATAATATCAAAGAAATCTCTAGCTATATTGATATGATAAAAACATTTAATATTACACCTGATAATTTTAATCTATTAACTCAATTAAAATTTACTACAAGTGAGAGTAAAGAGAAAGATTACTTG
>NZ_MIIZ01000853.1:0-2496 GCF_001743005.1 Shigella sp. FC1967
TATGAGCATATCAAAAATTGGCGACAAAGTGGCGACAAAAAAACCAGAATGACCATAAATAATCATGCTTTATCGTTTTCTAACTTATTGAAAAACTTATAACTTATTGATTTTACATTGGTATAAATACTACTCTTAATCAATTGGTCGAGTTCGAGCCTCCCACGACCCACCAAATTTACGCTGAGAAATCAGACATTTATGCCACTTAGAGATAAGTGGCTTTTTTTGTATCTGGAAGAAAATGGCGACAAAATGGCGCCTTTATCTTAAACTAATAACTCAGCACAATACGGTAATTAAAAAAAATAGAATTTGCTTATATTTTATTCGATTTTTATCATTTATAGAATCAACAAAAACAAACAATTAATCTAATTTAATTACATAACTCGATACAAACCACTATAAAATCAACTTTATCTCTTTTCTTATCTTTAAACTCCCCACCAAAATCATCAATCAAAACGTAACTAACGGTATTTATTTTACTATCCGCTAAGTTGATTTTCTGTTTGGAAAATGGCGCTATCATAGGAATAAGAATATTAGGATTATTTTCGCCATATGCTGATTTAATGGTGACATAAAAAGGCGTCGGATTTTCAATTGTTAACTGTTTATCTGATTTCGTAAAAATAAGAGAGCCACTGACATCGGAAATTGCCATGATTAAATCATCAGGACGATAAAATACACTCGTCACATCATAATTAATATAACCCTAAGTTATTTTCTTTATATTTACTAACTTATTAATAAAAAAATAAAAATGATACTTTAAATAATGGGTTTTATTCACTCGCTACTATACTTTTTATAGTATCATTAATATATTCCTTTAATCTAAGCGCAAAACATTCTCAAATTTATTTTTTTTTCGCTTTACTGAGAATGAAAGAAATATAAAGCATATTATTTATCTTCTTTAATGAAACTTCATAATCACCTGCTGGGAGTAAAATAATTTCTCCTGCACGATATTGTGGATCATCTGGCTCTAAATCACCGCCAGTTGTATCCTCTCCTGCACCAATAAAAATGTCACCTGATGGACAGATTATGTTTATTTTTACATCTGGATCGTCAATTTTATCGCATAAATTAATTGTGTAAAAACCATCATGACCTAAACCAATAAATGCAATATTGCCTTTGTTCATTTCATCTAACTCATCATGCGGAATGCTCCACCAATCTGCTGTATCTGACTTTCGATGTTTGATCGCTTGTAAATCAAAAATAGCAAGCGTTGCTGTATCAGTCATAAAAGAAAAGGTGTTTGACATCTAAATGCTCCAAAAATAGTTCTGATCGTCCCAAAATATTATCCTCCCTTTATATATTGGCTAATTATATGGGATTTTATCTATATTATTTATCAAGCCAATTATCTATACTGAACTCATACTCTAAATAAATCTAGATGTGGCAAGGCGACAAAAGCAAATTACTCGACTCATACAAAAGTATATGACTAGCATTGAGTCAGTACGCCCACAACACAACAACTTGAAGTATGACAATATCATGGATGGTCTTATGAAATTACCACTACTCTTTATCACCCTTTCCTTTTGTGCAGTTTCCTCATTGCCTGCCGTCGCGGCTTCAACCCAATGTACAGAAACTGAGAAACAAGCCAATATTGCCAATAGCGATATTATGTTGCTCATCTCTTATAACGGTCCTGTTAAATCAGTCACGATGACAAGCACGATACCCCATGACGGACGTTTTAAAGCATTAAAAGGCGAAATTCACTTTGATGAATGCGGAAAGTTATTGAAAGATAGCACATCAATGCAAGAGTACGTTGAAGGTAATGTAGAAACTCATTTAATAAGAACATTGCCTAATAACCCTTCTGTTATCCGATATCAATTCCAAATAAAAAATGCCTATGGTGCACACTCCATTTACATGCAAGAAACTTATCATAAAAATGGACAGAACCAGTTCAACAAAAGAGTCATTGAATATTACGCCAATGATGGCACTTTACTGGATACCATCACCAGCCAATTCGACTATCAAGATGGTCGCATTGTTAAAGAAACAAGCAAATCCTCTGATCCGACAACTGAGGCTATCACGACAGAGTACCAATATAATCCTCAAGGAAAACTACAAACCGTAATAGAAGACGGAAAAATAAACGTAGAATATCAGTATGATCGAGAAGGAAAAGTTATTACTCAATCAAACTACGTCAAAGGCATAAATGGAGAAGATAAATCTTTTATCACTACTTGCCTTGAATGGGACAAATTTGCTAATTGTTCAAAAGAAGAACTTGAAAGTACAATTAAATTTAATGATGAAGTCATTAATTTCAGTAAAGCCACGCTTCATAATGAGTTTATTTACTACGAATAATATTTAGATTATATTTTTGTATCTAATTTAAGTTAAAAATATAAAAATCAGAACTATCAAAAATAGACTGATTTTTATATTCATTACATGTTTTCTTATCTATGAATAGATACTTCC